>JAUXAB010000040.1 GCA_030615025.1 Phycisphaerae bacterium
CCATTGTAGCACGTGTGAAGCCCTGGGCATAAAGGCCATGATGACTTGACGTCATCCCCACCTTCCTCCGGTTTGACACCGGCAGTCCCGTTAGAGTCCCCGGCATGACCCGCTGGCAACTAACGGCAAGGGTTTCGCTCGTTAAAGGACTTAACCCGACATCTCACGACACGAGCTGACGACAGCCATGCAGCACCTGTGCAAGTTTCACCCCGAAGGGCAGCTTAACCTGTTTCCAGGCAAGCATCCAAGCATGTCAAACCCAGGTAAGGTTCTGCGCGTTGCTTCGAATTAATCCACATGCTCCACCGCTTGTGTGAGCCCCCGTCAATTCCTTTGAGTTTTAGCCTTGCGACCGTACTCCCCAGGCGGTCTACTTAGCACTTTTGCTTCGGCTGTGGCAGCGTCAGAACTTCCACAACCTAGTAGACATCGTTTACGGCGTGGACTACCGGGGTATCTAATCCCGTTCGCTACCCACGCTTTCGTGTCTCAGCGTCAGAACAAGCCCAGTGCACCGTTTTCACCGCTGGCGTTCCTCTTGATATCTACGCATTCCACCGCTCCACCAAGAGTTCCATGCACCCCTACTTGCCTCAAGAAAGGCAGTTCGTCGAGCAATTCCCCGGTTAAGCCGGGGGCTTTCACAGGACGCTTACCTTCCCGCCTACACACGCTTTAAGCCCAGTAATACCGAACAACGCTTGCCACCTTCGTCTTACCGCGGCTGCTGGCACGAAGTTAGCCGTGACTTCCTCTGGGTTGGATCAATCCGCCGAAGCGGACTTTCTTCCCCCTGACAGCGGTTTACATCCCGAGGGACTTCCTCCCGCACGCGGCGTCGCTGCGTCAGGCTTTCGCCCATTGCGCAAGATTCGTTACTGCAGCCCTCCGTGGAGGTCCGGGCAGTGTCTCAGTCCCGATGTTGCGGGCCAACCTCTCAGTCCCGCTACCCGTCATAGCCTTGGTGAGCCATTACCTCACCAACAAGCTGATAAGAGATAGGCCGCTCCAATGCCGATAAATCTTTGATCATCCGTCTATCGACAAATGATATTATCCGGTATTACCGCCCCTTTCGGTAGCTCGCCCGAAGGCGAACGACGCTATTCCGGAGCATAGGGTACGTTACCTGTCCGTTACTAACCCTTACGCCACTAACTATTCTCTCGATTACTCAATTGAATAGTCCGTTCGACTTGCATGTCTTAGCCACGCCGCCAGCGTTTGTTCTGAGCCAGGATCAAACCCTTCACTTTGTATCGTCGAATCCGTCCGAAGACGAATATCGTCAAAAAAGGCTCATATTCTAAGCTCACTGCGGTAAAGGGTATCTACCGCAGAAGCTGCAACTTTCGCTGCTTATTTGGCTTAACTGTTAACTTGTCAAAGAGCTTTTGCGTACTAAAAGCGCACTCGCTCATCACCCACCTTTTAAGCTATTCTACCCTAAAAGATGTTATCGTCAATAAGATAATTCAAAAAAAATAAAAAAATTCGTTTTTTAACCATAAATACACACGAAAGTGAACAAAAAGGCGCAGAAAGAGTCGTTTATTGGTGATTTGTGAGTAGATGTTGGGTTCTGGGTACTCGATGCGGGATGCTCGATACCCCCCTTAGAGTTGAAGGCACTCTAAACAAGGGGGCAAGCGTGGCGGGATTTTAACCACTACCCGCCTACGCGGGCACAAGTTGACACGAATTGACACGAAATTCTTTTAGACCCCCGACGACGAAATTCGAGGGCAGGCGGGATAACAGGATTAGGCGGATATTTAATCGTGGATTACACAGATTACGCAGAAAAATTAGCCACGAATTGACACGAATTGTTAACCACAGATTAACACAGATTAACGCGGATTTTTAGAATTGACGGGAATTGTGGTTTTGCGTATTGAAAAATAGGTTGACGGGAATTGCGGTTTTGGGTAGTGTATGCGGAAACAATATAATCAATAGTCGTACGTTTGAGAATCATGAACCTGTGGCAGAGACTTAAGAGATTAACCTTCTGGAACAAGCTAGGCGCGGTTGGTGCGATTTGTTCTATTCTGGCCTTTGCTGGGTGGCTTCTTTTCCGTAGTCCAGAGACCTCGGTTAAGGTCAACGTTCAGGATTCACCCGATGCCAAGGTACAGACCGCTGTCAACAGTCCCAACGCCACCCAGATCCTGATCGAGGACCTCACTATCAATCTCTCGCCACAGCTGAAACCCCAACTCACGATAGAAACTGTGTACGTGAACAAACCGCAGGGTGACAGATACGTCACCCTCTTGCGGGGCAGACTCAAAGCTCCCTATCCGGTTCCAAAACTTCGAGTGGAAGCTCATGGCGAAACGGTTGAGGAGGTTGAGCTGTATCCTCCGGGATCCGCCGTTTACGTCGCTGGGCCTCCCGGAAAGGGTGAAGGCTATGTGTTTAACACCTTGCACAACGCTATAGGGAATCTGAAACTCAAAATCGTCAGCCGCCAGCCCGGGAAACTCCATATTCGCTTCGCCGTGCAAAAATAGGTGGGGGTGTGTAACTATTTGCGTTTTTTCCCTTACACTGAAATTTGAAATGGCAGAAAAAAATATTAAGCAAATCAAATCTCTTGTCGAGGGCTTCCGAGCTAACTTACCCAGTTTGTTCGATGAACAAACGTCTGAAGCAGTCATCAGGCAAGAGTACATCGATCCCTTCTGGAAGTTGTTAGGCTGGGATGTTGCCAACACTGCCCACCGGTCCTCGGCAGAGAAAGATGTGTTAATCGAAGCGACCGTTGGAACAATAGAAGCCGAGCGAATTCATTCCCGTCGTCCCGATTATTTGTTTCGAATCGATGGCTTTCCCAGATTTGTCGTTGAGGCGAAAAAACCAGCTATTGATTTGCAGACAGACAAGGATGCAATCTTTCAGGCTAAGACGTATGCTTGGAGTGCACAAATTCCATTTGCAATCCTCACAGACTTTGAAGAATTCCGGCTCTTTGACGCCACTATAAAGCCCGATCACAACGTGCCCGATCGTGGATTAATCAAGGATTTTGACATTCGGTTCGAAGATTACGTTCCCCAATGGGACATTCTTTGGAAAACCTTCGGTCGAAAGGCTGTAGCCGAGGGTTCTCTTGAGAAACTTCTCGCTAAACTTAAACATGTAAGGGCAGGCAGACGCATTCGTGGAATTGATCGAATGCTTATCGATATACGCGGGACCGAACCGGTTGATCGTGTATTTCTCAAGCATCTTGAAGCCTATAGGTTGAGATTTGCTCGTTCGTTATATGAGCAGAACCAGCAGGACTTTCCAGAAGCCAACACGCGTCACGGTGCTGCAAGACTGACAGAGGCAACTCAACGCCTGCTCGATCGCCTTGTATTTATGCGTGTTTGTGAAGACCGTAACATTACCCCTTACGGTGAGCTTCGTTACATTGTAAATTATGCATCCAAAAATCAACTAGACCTCTACTCAGAACTAACAACAAAATTTAGGCGCTTCGATCAAGAATACAACGGATATCTTTTTAAACCACATTTTTCCGAACAACTAAAGGTGCCACCTGAACTACTGGCTGATTTCATCCGCTCACTATATCCACCGGAAGGCGCTTATAGGTTTGATGCTATTGGTGTTGAACTGCTGGGTATAATATATGAGCGTTTCCTTGGCAGCGTTATCACTGTCAAAAAAAACCATGTCGAAGCGGAAGAAAAACCGGAAGTTAGACATGCTGGTGGTGTTTACTATACTCCTCGATTTGTAGTGGACACAATTATTCGGCGAGTTGTCGCGCCAAAAATAGAAGGAAAATCACCGCTTGAGGTTCTCGATGTAAAGATTCTTGATCCGGCATGTGGTTCAGGTTCATTTTTGATTGCCGCTTTGCAATATCTTTTCGATTACTGTGTGCGTTGTATAAAGAACAACCCAACAGCAGCAGATATTCCAGCTAGTCCTCGCGCTCGAAAACGAATGGCTAAAATTGCATTCCAAGATGATGAAGGCAATTGGTATTTGTCACCGAAATTTCGGAGTCAGTTGCTTGCTTCTTGTCTGTATGGTGTGGATATCGATGCTCAGGCTGTTGAAGTAACCATTATGAGTCTGTATCTCAAAATGCTCGAAGGCAAGCTCCCGCCGAACTGGCAACGGGATTTTCTGCAATCACGGCTTCTTCCACCACTGGATAACAATATTTGTTGCGGCAACAGCCTGTTGTCACAGACAGTTTTTGACAGATATTGGGATAATAAATACGGAAGTCTCTTTGGGGGGGATGAAGATGTAAGATTTCGAATCAATGCTTTCGACTGGAATAGCGAAACACGGGGATTCGGACGTATCCTCAAAAGCAAATATGGGTTTGACTGCATTATAGGAAACCCACCGTATATTCGGGTTCAGGAATTAAAAAAATGGGAACCGGAAGAATGTGAATTTTACAAGGCACATTATAAATCTGCCGCAAAAGGCAATTACGACATATATGTTGTCTTTATCGAGAAAGGATTAAAACTGCTTGAACTAGAAGGAATGATGGGATTTATTTGCCCACACAAATTCTGGCAGGCGACATATGGAAAGGGAATTCGCAAAATAATTGCAGACGGTAAAAACCTGAGTTCAGTGATTGACTTTACAGACCAACAAGTTTTTCGTGGGTCGACAACATACACAGCCATACACGTATTTTCTAAAAAACCCAGTTCTGGCCCTGTTGATTATGCTCGAATTAACGAATTGACTGATGGTGAAACGCAATGCCGGATGCTGGATAGCAAGGGTTCCAATGAAAGTCATGAACGCTTTACGGCAATTCAACCACGGGACATTGCACCTTGGGTGTTCGTAAATGCCAACAAGGGTGAGTGGTTGGAGAAGATCAGAAGAGACAATCCAATCCTTGGGGATATTACCTACAAAATTGCACAGGGATTAGTGAGTGGATGCGACGCAGCGTTCTACTTAGAAAAGTGTGGAAAATGGTATCGGAGTAGTTTGACATCAAGCAATCATGAAATTGAGGAGGAATTATTACACCCCTTACTTAAAGGTTCCGTTCACATTCGTAAATGGATCCCTGACAGGTCTTCGTTAGTTGTATTATTTCCATATGAAAGGACAGGCGAAGCTTGGCGACTGATTCCTCCAGATAAGATGGGTGAACAATATACGAAGACGATGGAATATCTGAAATTATGTCGTAAAGACCTGGAAGAACGTGAGAAAGGTCGGTTTGTTGGGGAAGAATATTATCAATTTTCGCGACCTCAGAATTTCGACGTAATGAACAACCGAAAATTGCTTGTACCATCGATTGCTAAAGAGGGAGCATACTGTCTGGATTTAGAAGGAAAAGTGTTTTTTGTCGGCAGTGGAGGCGGGGGCGGGGGTGGTTACGCAATTGTTCCATCAATTCAGATTGACTTGCTATATCTTTGCGGACTGTTGAATAGTAGGTTGCTCGACACCTTTCTAAAAACAGTGACAACTCGCTTTCATAGTGGGTGGTATGCATACAGCAAACTTTACCTTGAACAAATTCCGATTAAACTGCCTGACACTTCGGCAGAGAAGAAGTTGGAAAAGCAGATCTGTACGCGTGTGAAGAATATAATAAAGGTCAAAAACAGCTTACAGGTCGGACGCTTGAGTGACAGAGACAGAGAGCAGTTTGAGCGTGAAAATGAGGCTCACGAATCAGATATTGATGAATTAGTGTGCCAGCTATATGGGATTGATGAAATTCCCGATTAAATCAAGTAGTCCTAATTTTGGGGAATTAGTTTATGGCAAAGAAAAAAGTTAAGCGGAGATCATGGCCGATAGTGATAGGGCATTTGGAGAAGATGTTTATCCGGTGAGCGAGAATTATACGACAATCGCCGCCCACGGCGGCTGGCCAATAAATTAGCCCGAATCCGAATCCCTGTATGTCTTAGACAGGGACCCAGTTAGGCAGGGACCCAAATTTCCTAAATTTATCCTTTTATATTATCTTACGTGCTTATAAAGCACCTTATAAAGCACTTTTTTGGTCATTTTTTTGTCTCTTTTGTGCATTTTGAGCCTTTTCTTGACAATAAATCCGAAAAATCCGCGCTAGTCCCTGCATGCTTTAGGCAGGGATCCAGTTATACAGGGACCCAGAAAAGCTGGCTTTATCTAATGTCGCGTTAAAATAGATAAAATGCGCGACCAAAAGCGCACATACCTAACGACAAAATCCCAAAAAAATAAAAAAATTTTAACTGCTTTGCCCACAACAAGTTAATCCTGTAAATCCTGTCAAAAACAAGCCGATTTTCGTATCAAACGCGCGCATCCGTGCATTTATAGAGGGACAGTTTTTTTTCAGCCCTCATTTCGGGACTGTTATCCCGAAGCTTTTGTTTTGAAAATTAAGGATTTCGGATTTCAAACTACCAGATAACTCCTTACCCAATATGATGTTACCCTCAACACAACTATGCACTTGTGCTCTTATGCTCTTGTGCACCTGTGCCTTATGTTCTTATCCCTTATGCACTTATGTCCTCTACAACTGTCGTTTTCCCACTACAAATGTAATGATATCACTACAAATCAGACTTTTTATGCAAAACAAACCCAATTTCCGAAAAAGTCAAATGAACGTAAATAAAGTGTTAACAGGGAATTATGAAAATAAGACACTTGGTGAACGTGGGAAAAAACAAAGCCAAACAAACCCAAACAAAGCCAAATTCAAAAACACCCAAACTAACGTAAATAAAGTATCAACAAAGAATTATGAACATATATTAAATTGGGTAATTTGTGAAAACAAAGCCAATTCAAAGCCAAACAAACCCAATCAAACCCAATCTCGAAACAACTCCAGGGCCCCAATGATCGCAATCGTCTTCGACTTGTTCTCTGGCCACAATTATCATGAGGTAGTACCGAATTTTTACTTGTCATTTTGCACTTTGATTTTTGGTACGCCTGTCAGAAGCGTATGTATCCATATTTGATTTTCTTTAGATAAACTTGAAGTACCGTAATGTCGGCGGGTGTAACGCCACTTATTCGAGAGGCCTGAGCAAGGGTACTCGGCTGAAAGACCGACAACTTCTCTTTCGCCTCTGCCCGAAGATGCTCAATCTTGCGATAATCTAAATCCAGTGGAATCTTCCTGTTCTCCAGAGCTCTGAAACTGGCCACCAGACGCTCTTGTTTAGCTAAATAACCTTCATATTTGGCATCGATGATTACAGCCTGCGACACATCGTCACCGGGACATGTGTCCATTGACCCGTGAGCCAAAACGTTAGATGCGATAGATGGAATACGAGATGCAACAGTATTGTTTGGCTGGCGAAGCTGCTCCCACAAACTGAGGCCGTGCGAACGCGTATCTTGCAGATAGCTCTTAAGTTTAGCAACGGCTCTTAGCTTATTTTGGAGCTTTATCCATCGTTTTTGGTCCACAAGCCCGACTGATTTGCCGATTTGTGTCAATCTTCGGTCCGCATTGTCAGCCCGTAACGTCAGCCGATACTCCGCTCGCGACGTGAACATGCGATAAGGTTCATCAATCCCTTTCGTTAGCAAATCGTCTATCAGCACCCCGATATACGCCTGGTCTCTGCCGAGAACAATCGGCTCGGCGCCTTGTATCTTTCTGGCGGCGTTTATGCCAGCCATAATGCCCTGCCCCGCGGCCTCTTCATACCCACTGGTCCCGTTTATCTGGCCTGCCAGAAACAGCCCCGATATCTTCCTGGTCTCCAAACCTGGCTTTAGTTGAATCGGTGGACAATAATCGTACTCAATCGCATAGGCATAATAAATAATCCGGGCATTCTCCGTGCCGGGCAGCAGTTTGAGCATCTGCTCCTGAACATCTTTCGGCATAGAGGTAAAAATTCCGTTGCAGTAAATCGTTTTTATACTTTCTTGCTCCGGCTCCAAAAAGATTCGATGCTGCTTCTTGTCTGCAAATCTGACGACCTTGCCCTCAATGCTCGGGCAATAGCGGGGGTCGGTGCCTGTTATCTGGCCCGAAGAAAGCGGAGCACGATGCAGATTATCCCGAAGCAGAGTGTGTATCTTTTCATTGGTATACGTAATCCAGCACGGCACCTGCGGCCGGTCTATTTTTTCGGTCATGAATGAAAACGGCACCGGTGGCTCATCCCCGGGCTGCACCTGCAATTTGCTCACATCGACCGTCCCGCCATCTAATCTCGGTGTCGTATCCGTCGACATCCGCCCAAGTTCCAGTCCCATCCGTTTCAAACTTTGCGAAAGCTCTACACTGGACGGCTCGTCAAGTCTACCACCGGCCCATCGGTCGCTGCCGATATACATCATCCCGCCGAGAAATGTCCCCGTCGTTACCACGACTGTTTGTGTACGGTAAACCGACTTGTCGTTGCAAATGACCGCTCGCACTTTATCATTTTCCGTTATTATCTCTGTCGTTATCGCCTCGACGATGGTCAAATTAGCAGTTTGCTCAAGCGCCTCCCGCATAAACTCCTGATATTTCTGCCTGTCCGCCTGGGCCCGCGGCGACTGCACGGCAGGGCCCTTCGAACGATTCAGCATCCGAAACTGGATACCCGTTGTATCTATCGCCAACCCCATCAGCCCACCCAGCGCATCGACCTCGCGCACAATCTGACCCTTCGCAAGCCCACCGATAGCAGGATTGCAGCTCATCTTTGCTATCGTTTCTTTGCTGATGGTTATAAGGGCCGTTTTAGCGCCGATTGTAGCCGCGGCATGAGCGGCCTCAACGCCGGCGTGACCTGCACCTATAACAATACAATCAAACTCATTTGCCTTCATTCGCATCTTTCTCACCGCGGAGAACGCCGAGAGCGCAGAGAAAATATAATAGGAAAAAGAAAAGAATATGAATTCTTGCAAAGTCAGGAATGATCATATTAAAAATCTCCGCGTACTCTGCGACCTCTGCGGTTAATCTTTTTTACGTTTTACTTCTGCCAGGGTAACCGCCGATGCGATTGCAAAATTTGCAGTATGCGTGATACTAACGCTTATATGTTTAATACCGAGTTTGCCGGCAATTTTCTTGACCTCGCCGTCCAGAGTAACCTCAGGCTGACCCGCAGCATTGTTTACTATCTCAATATCAGTCCAGGCGATTTTGCCACGCCAGCCTGTCCCCATCAGTTTGAGAATTGCCTCCTTTGCCGCAAAACGTCCGGCTAATTTCTCTACCCTGTTCTTATTCGCGTCGGCATAGGCCTGCTCAGCGTCAGTAAAAATCCTCTCAACAAAACGCCGGCCGTGCCGCTTTATCATCTCTTCTATTCGCGGACAATCTACAAGGTCTATACCATGTGCTACAATTTCCATCCGTCGATCCTATTAGACACAAGACTTTGGTCTTTTATTCGCTGCTATTGGTGAATCTGAAAATCGTCTAAAAGTATCCTGTCGGTGTTTTTGCCCTGGAAGATGAGCTTGATGTTGTCGAGGACATCTGCCTCAAGGCTCGGTCCCTTCATACCCCAGCCGACGCGCGCCTCTATGGCCCGGAACTCGACATCCCTCCAGTGGTTCTTCCTGAGGCCCCTAATTCTATAACGACAGTTGTCTTTATGCTTCTTCGACCAGATTAAAACTGTCACTTCACGGGCATCACAGAGTGGTTTGAGCTTAAAGCGTATTGTCGTTGAGTCCTTGACGGGTGTGGAGTAGGCATCCCAGACCCATAGACCATTCGGACCAAATGCGTAGGCCTTCGAACCACCGACGCCGCCCCCGCTTACGCTGCCTCCCTTGAAGTTTCCGGGTCCGGCCTCGAAACTTTGCGAGAAAACCACCTCGCCGGGCTCAGGCAAAAGCAATCCCGGCGTCAACAGCGCGCTCTTCGAAGGCGTTGCCTTTTTCTTGCCGCCTTTTGGTCTGCCGTAGACAGGCCCGATGTACTCAGTGGCGATGACGATATCGTCGAACCAAACCTCCATAACGCGGCTTTCTGGGTGAGGGTCCTTGTTGTGTCGGGCGGGCTGGTCGGTGTTGTAGAAGAGCAGCCAAAAACTGTTGACCTTGAGCTTGTCGGTCGTACGCCAACGGAAGCCATCGAATTTTCCGTACAGCTTTCCATCGACCCAGAAGGTCTGCTCGCCGTCTGCCTTGTCAGGGCTGGAATTGGCCTTGAGCATCACCTCGACGCAGTACCAGCGGCCCGGCTGGATCTGCTCCTCTTTGCCAATAAAGACGGAGCCCCACCTGGTTTTCATTTCGTGCCAGTAGGTGTAGAAGTTCCAGACGCCGGGTGGAGGGAATTTGCCCCATCGACCCGTCGGCTCGATTCCGGTTGAGAACTTGGCGTCGCCGGGCGGCGTCTCGCCGGCACCTCCCTTGGGCCACGGTGTCGGCGTACGGTCCGCTACAAGGTGCACGAAGTGATGGATGTAACCGATCTTCTCGTGGAACTTGACATAGAAGCGGGCGTACATAGTGTCGACACCCCTGGTGTGGGTGAAGAGGTGGCCATTTTTCGATATGTGAATCGACTGGTTACCCGGCGAGCCGGCGTGGAGACAATCGGAAAGTTTGAAGTTTTGCTTCTTTGAGATGCTGCCCCAGCGTGCCCCGATATCTTCTGTTGTACCTGTCTCGAAATCGTCGACGAAAAGGACCCGTGGGTCGCGTTCGATACCTTCATCGCCGGGATAGAGCGAGGCAAGGCCTCTATTTGTTGCCTTCGATGCCTTTGGTGGAATCACATTCTTGGCCTGGATTTTGCCAGGGTAAAGATATAAGCTCGCTTGAGTTATAAAAACCATACAGGCGACAAATATAAGCTCAGAACGTTTTGAAGAAGTTTTGTCTATCATTTTTTACCTTTCAGGTATTTGTCAAAGAAGTCGTCTACCATCCTGTCGACCTCCGGGCTATTAAATCTTCCGTGCCCGGCCCCTTTGACAGTATGGAACTTGACCTGCACGCCTGCCTTCTTCAGAGCCTCGTAGAGAAGCTGACTCTGGTTATGTGGAACGCTTTGGTCCTTGTCGCCGTGCACAATCAAAAACGGCGGGTCGTCCTTGGTTACATAGGTAATAGGATTTGCACGTTGGGCCGCCTTTTTGTTCTCCTGAATCGGGCCGCCGATTAGCTTCGACTCGGGCGAATTAGGAGCGTCGTGTCGAATCTTACTTGGAAAGCGGCTTATCTTGGTAAAGTCCGTTGGACCAAAGTAGTCACAAACCGCCTGCACGCGGCTCGAAACATTTAGGTTCCGGCCTTTGTCAAACTCTTTCACCTCGCCTGTTGTGCCGAGTAAGGCCACAAGGTGCCCGCCTGCAGACGAGCCCCATACTCCAATACGTTTGGGGTCCAGTCCGTACCGGTTCGAGCTCGCGCGCAGCCAGCGAACAGCGGCTTTGCAGTCCTCAATCTGCGCCGGAAAAATCGCGTGCTGGCTAAGCCGGTAGTTGATACTTGCGACGGCGTAACCTTTACGCAGGAACCGGGTGGCCGGGCAGTTTTTCTTGCTGCCGGCCCGCCACGCGCCGCCATGTACCCAGATAATCAACGGCAGTCTGTCCGAAGTCCGGCCTTCTCTGCCGGCCTGCTTCGGCAGATATAAATCGAGCTTGTTGCGTTCGTGGCCGCCGGGGACGTACTCTAAATCCCGCAGAACACGAACACCGGGAATCGAACGCTTTGACGCTCTTAGCTGAACCGGTGGGGCCTTTTCCTCTTTACTCCAGGCGGGAACCTCCAAACCGTCGTACTTTAGAAGTGTTTCAAACCACTTCTGCGCCATCAGCTCAGAACCGACAGCATTGGGATGCACAAGGTCTTTTGCAAAGGCCCGCGGGTATAGCTTCTTTGTTGGTGTCCATACGTCGGGCCCGCGTTCTACACTCCGGATGTTACGACGCATAAGTTCATCCAGTGCGTAGCGCTCATTGCCAATCTGCGGCTCCATCGGGTGCTTATAAATGTGCATCGCAACGAATACAAGGTCGGCACCATCTTTCCTTAGAAGCCTTACGTACTTTTCCAAAGCGTCAGCTCCTTTTTGGATGCGTTCCTTGTCGTCAGCATTTCGGATACCCTCCTGACGCTGGTCGAACACCCATTGCAGCGACTGCTGCGCAAGCAAGATGACCGGTGTCTCTTCAGAGTTCTGGAGCGTCGGTCTTAGCACATTAAGCCAGGGTCGCAGAGGCTCGCCAGTATTTGTGTTGAGCCACTTAGCTATAGGGGTGCCGCCTTTGGTGGCCTGCTTGACCTTTAACAGGCGTTTGCCGTTGGAGTACCGGTCCAGTTTGCGCTGGAGTATCCGCGGCCATTGAAAAGATGTGGAATAGCCATTTACGACAATGACCTTGGGCTTGCCATCAAAAATCTGAATCTTCTTACCACCGGCTTTGCCCTGACCGTGGCCTGCTGCGAGCCCCGTTAGGGGTAAGCCGTCGACTTCTAACGGGGCGAGGATACATATAACGGCGAAAAAAATAGCTGATTTCTTGAGTCTGTGGGATATACTGCGAATTTCTTCAGCCATATTCGTTTCCTCCTAATTTGGCCGGACTTTATCTTTTTTTATATTCGTAATGACATGTAATTACAAGTATAAAAACTGCGGTATTTTGAGGGGTTATAGAGATATTTTTAAATCATAGCGTTTCTACCCCCGACAGGTCGGGAGTCCGGTTGGGAAGCTAAGTTTATCTAAAGGGTTGGTTCCCCGTTTCTTTTCTTCTTCATCGCTCCACCCATCGTTGTCATCATCGAGATCAGCGTTGTCACCAATGCCATCGCCGTCGGTGTCTCGCCATTCTTTTGGATTCAGCGGAAAGACGTCCCAGGGAACAGACTTTGCCCTGTCCACGCCGTCACCATCCAGGTCTAATTCCTCACAATCGGGGATGCCGTTTTTGTTCCGGTCATCGGCAACGCCGTTGCCGTCATCATCGGCATCAAGGTTATCGCCAATCCAATCTGTATCTTTATCCAGCCACTCTTCCGGCTCCAGGGGGAAAGCATCCTTTTTGTCGGGGACACCATCTTCATCATCGTCCGGGTCGAGGTGATTAGGTCTGCCGTCTTTGTCAATATCGGGCGGTCCGTCCGGCGTGATAAGAAGCGCAAGGTCGACAGTGAATTCGGGGGCTTCAAAGGTGCCCGGCCCTGCTGATGCGTCAAAGCTTCCAAGAATCGCAGCGTTCTCCGGCGAGTACCAATATCCTTTCGCATTTTTAGGCACATCGAGAGTAACTTTCACACCTTTAACCGGTTTCGTATGGTCGCTGAAGTGATGCAGGTAAACGCCGGCACGTTCTTTCGAGGCCAGACCGTAAGCGCGAACGGCACGCGGATGCGAGACTTTCACAGGAATCATGCGAATATCCTTGTCGAGGCGATATGCGAAATCCTGCATTGCTCTTACGTATTCGCGCTCTTTGGGGCCGAGCCAAATGTTCATGAAGTGGCCGTCTCTGGCGTAGCTTGTGTTCCAGAAGATGAAAGCAATTTCGTTAAAAAAGGCTGTCCAGTTTCGGATACGCATCCGTAGGGCCGAGCGGTTGTCCCATACTCCCCCGACTCCGAGCGGACGATTTCGCCTGTCCACGTGATTGCCCTGCTCGCCGACGACAACGGGCTTATTGTATTTCTTCCAATTTCTTGCTCTTGAAACGGTAACCGCATCGGATTCAAGCTCATTCTCCCGTTGATACCAATGTGGGGCGTTGATTTCGATACCAGGCAGCTTCGGCCGTTCCCAGCTCGTAGTGATGGGATGATGGTATGGGTCGATAGACTTCAGATATGGCATCATGATTTCATACCAGTGGTCATCCGCCTTTTGTTCGTTAAGAAATTCCCAGAAATCCACGTAGGCCCCCCATCGGTCAACGCTGTACTTTATGAACCTTTTCACTTTCGACATAGCTGTTTCGTTATACGGGTCGTCGTTGAAGACCTTTCCGAAACCGAAAATTCCATAGAAAATACGGAAGCCGTACTTGCGGGCAAGGCAAAGCAGCTCATCCGTCATAATGCTTTCCTGGACGAGATAGTGGTCCAGGTCGCGATAGAGCCGGTAGGAACAATTCTGTTGCGAGAAGCGATACAGGTTAAATCCGCACCATGAGAAATGCCGGAAGTAAACGTCGGCATTCTGCGGGTTGGTCGATGGCCCGCGCACGAACATCGGCCCAGGCGGCAACGGTGGCGGGTCTTTCAGGTCCGTGCGGAAAGGCCCCTCCATCGAGCACTGGTCCAGGACCGAGCCGGTGCCTGAATTATCGCCCCAGCAGTCCTGAAGCCCAATGGGGAAATATGGACTTCCATCATCAAACACGAATCGAAAAGGATTCGCCGGATGGCGGCGGACAAATCCTCTGTCAGGTCTTCGTCCTTTCACGCAGAGAAAGCTACCTTTGCCGGATGTTTTTTGCCCTTTTACATTTGCAAAAAAGAAGCTGTATTTCCATTTGCCGAGCTCTGAGGGGACGAATCGAGCCTTCCACAAATCCTGTTTGTCGAAGTCGTAAGTTACCTGCTGCCGTTGCCCTCTGTCGGTCTGGAGCTTCCGTGTGTGGATTATTGCTCCTGACGAGGACCCATAATGGAATCCGCCAACTCGGACCTGTTTTTTCGAGGGAGAAGTAAAGATAACCTCTATAGTGACGTCAAAGAAAGGGTTCTCGTATTTGTTTTCGTGTTTGAAAGTAAGCTCAAACACTTCGTACCTCGGCACAGCACTTGTGTTCTGAGAGTGCTTTACGTCAACCCCGTTAGAAATCTCCCCTTTGGTAGGATTTTCGGAGTCTGTAAAATTTCTAACGGGGTCAAGAAGAGAGTCGCCTAAACTCCGATTCTCACCCTTTTGAGCGCAATAGCAACGAGGACAAATCAGGGCCAGAAGGATCAGATCAAAGTACAGGGACTTTTTTCGCACCATTGTTTTGTCTCCTCACTGAATTACTCAAGAGCTGGTAGCTGGTAACTGGTAACTGGTATATTCGAATAACCAATTACCAATAACCAATTACCAATAACCAGGCAAGAGGTTTTTGCAATTTTTTAGGTTTTAGACGGGATTTACAAGATTTTCTCTTGTTTTATCCTGTTAATCCCGTCTAAAATCACCCCTAATAATGTCAAATGGCAAATGCCGGTTAAATTTTTCACCAGTTGTATGGAGGAATAATTATGATTGGACAGTTCTGTGAGCGAATAATGAATCAGATGGAAGGCGTTTTCTTGGTACTGCCTTTGCTGGGAATGATTGCCTGCACCAGTGCTAATCTGCCCGGAGTTGTCGATATGCCCACTGTGGATAAGCTGCCTGATGTCAAGAAACTACCCGACCCATTTCTGATGAATAATGGAAGGCGTGTCAAATCCAGGGCGGATTGGGCTAAACGCCGTGAAGAAATTAAGGCGATGATTCTGTACTATCAGTACGGTCACATGCCGCCGGCACCAAAAAATATTACTGCGAAAGAATTGTCATCTGAAACAGTTTATGATGGCAGTGCCACAAAAAAACACATTCTTCTTTCCATGGGACCCGGTAAAAAGGTGGAAGTCAATGTCGGTATAATCATTCCGAAAGGCAAGGGTTCCTTTCCGGTCATTTTGAAGAATGACAGCCGTATTTTTAATGTACCCATTGCTGAGGAGGTCGTCAAGCGTGGCTATATTGTTGCCGATTATGCCCGCACCGATCTGGATCCGGATCGGAAAAACACTGTCGGACCGGCCCAGGCAGCTTACCCGGATTACGACTGGGCGACGCTGGCGGTGTGGGCGTGGGGAGGTATGCGCGTCATAGATTACCTGGTGACTTTAGATGTGGTCGACAAGGATAAAATAGTTTTTACCGGCCATTCGCGTGGTGGCAAGACGGCGCTGCTGGCAGGGGCCCTTGATAAGAGGATTGCTCTGGTTGCGCCAAACGGCTCCGGCTGCGGGGGGGCGGGCTGTTACCGGTTTGAGGGTGAAAATGCCGAGTCATTGGAACAGATAACGAACCCGAGAAGATTTGCATATTGGTTTCATCCACGTTTTAGAGATTTCGCTGATAAAGAGACCAGGCTTCCATTCGACCAGCATTTTCTAAAAGCGCTGGTTGCTCCACGAGCACTGATTTCTGTTGATGCACTTGGCGACCTGTGGGCCAATCCTTACGGTACTCAGCAATCCCACCGCGGGGCACAGCCGGTATTCGACTTTTTAGGTGCCGGTGACAAACTTGGTATCTATTTCCGTACAGGTGGCCATGCTCAAAGTAAAGACGATTGGCGCACATTAGTTGATTTTGCCGACAAAGTCTTTTTCGGAAAAACACCTGCCAGCGGTAAACGTTTTGACAAGTTACCTTTCCCCAATGCTCCCAAGCCTTTTTCCTGGTCGGCGCCCAAAGGTAAATAAGGTGTCAAGAATAACTGGATTTGATATTAGGAGTAGGGCATTCTGCAGCAAGGAGGCCAATAAGTTATGTCAAATAAAGGTAAGGTTAAAGTTGGTATCATTGGCTCACAATTTGAGGCGGATATTCACGCTGAATCTTTCCGGATTATGCCTGATGAAGCAGAGGTTGTTGCCGTTGCCTCACCCACGCCGGGTAATGCCGAGAAACTGGCAAAGAAATATGAAATTCGGCGAGTCTTTACAGACTATAAGCAAATGCTGGCCGAAAATGACATAGAGATGGTCACAATTGCGGCGCCGAACTCCCTGCACGCGCAAATGACTGTCGACATCGCTACCGCGGGCAAGCATGTGGTCTGTGAAAAACCGTTGTGTATGACGCTGGAGGAAGCGGACCTGATGATTGAGACTTGCAAACAAAAAGGCGTGCTGCTGATGTATGCCGAGGAATTGTTCTTTACGCCGAAGTATGTTAAGGCCAAGGAGATGGCCGAGCAGGGTGCCTTCGGCAAGATATATATGGTCAAACAAAGTGAGAAGCATTTTGGGCCGCACGCGCCGTGGTTCTGGAATGTTGAGCGCTCAGGTGGCGGCGTATTTATGGATATGGGCTGTCATGGCATTGCTTTTTGTTACTGGTTTCTGGGCCGACCCAATATTAAAAATGTGTACTGTCAAATGGCTACACATGTGCATGCTGATAAGACCAAAGGCGAGGACAACTCTATTTGTATCATCGAGTTTGCCAACGGGGCTGTAGGGTTAATTGAGGACAGCTGGGCCCGACGTGGCGGTATGGAGGACCGGATTGAGGTTTACGGTGAAGGCGGTGTCACTTATGCGGACCTGCATATGGGCAATGCACTGCCTACATATAGTGAATATGGTTATGGTTATGCGGTGGAAAAAGCCCCCACAACCAAAGGATGGACATGGCCTGTTTTCGAGGAGCTGTGGAATTACGGCTTTCCGCAGGAGATGTATCATTTTGCCCGCTGCGTACGCGGCAAGGAAGAACCACAGGCTACCGGAGAAGACGGCCGGGTTGTTCAGGAAGTGCTCTACGCCGGATACCAATCAGCAGGAAAAGGTCATAAAATTGAATTACCCTTTCAGCCAAAGGGAATAAAAAAACCCATCGACCTATGGTTAAACGCAAAAGCGTAGAGGAGAAGTGTTACTATGAAACGAAGGGTTGTAACCGTTACAATATTTGCTTTATTTCTCATCTTAGCAACCATATGTCACGCTGAAAGTATCGTTAAATTAAGTCCGCACGTTACAGTTTATCAAGATACTATAAACGGCGTATTTATCGAGAAAGACGGGCGGACGCTGGTAGTCTATGGCGACCCTGGTGGAAATCTGAAAAAAGCAGATATGGTCCTTTTTACACATAGCCGGCGTGATGTGGTCTGGGCCGGCCGAGAGCTGGTGGAAAATGGAGCTGCATCTGTTGTGCCGGCTGGTGAAGCGGACAACTTCTCGAAAGTCAACGATTTTTGGACGTCTTTCGCGAACGCCAGATTTCACGATTATCAACAGCAAACGACCAAAATCCCAACCAAATCCTTAAGAGTGGACCGTAAGGTCAGTGGAGGAGACGTTGTCGGCTGGCAGAATATGGCAGTAAGGGTTATGGATACACCGGGATATACGAGAGGTTCGGTCTCCTATTTTATAACCGTGGATGGTTTAAGGTATGGATTTGTTGGTGATATTATCTTTGGTGACGGGCATCTATTGGATTTATACAGCCTGCAGGATGCTGTCCCCGAAGCAAAGATTGGAGGATATCACGGATACGCCGGCAGGCTCGGTGAGCTGATAAGCAGTTTGCGTAAGGTAATCAACCAGAATCCTGATATTCTGGTTCCGGCTCATGGCCCTGTAATTAAAAATCCAAAGACTGCTGTCGAACTTTTGATTCAAAGATTACAAGCGGCCTACAAAAACTATTTATCCATTAATGCCGGTCACTGGTATTTCAAGGGCCGCTGTGAAGTCCTTGCCGCGAGAGTGCTGGAACCAGATGATAGTGTTAATTGGATGCCTTACGCGACAACCATCAGAAAAAAACCGCCGAGCTGGATTGTTCCTATTCATAATTCCAGACTTGTATTATCAAAGGATAGAGCCGGTTTTCTTATCGACTGCGGCTCTCGGTCTATTATTGAAGAAATTATTAAATTAAGAGAGAGCGGACGGCTGGCACGACTGGAAGGCCTTTTTATAACGCATTATCATGATGACCATACCGATAAGGTTGCCGAACTTATCCAGGAATTTAAGTGCCCGGTATACGCCTGTCAGGGATCAAAGGATATTCTTGAAAATCCAGAAGCCTATCGTCTTCCCGCTATGACAGCAAATAGAATTACTAATCTAACAGTTGTCCCTGAAGGGCATAAAATGCTGTGGAAGGAATTTGAGCTCACCTTCCATTACTTCCCGGGGCAGACCATATACCATGACGCATTGCTGGTCGAAAAAGACGACGGCGAAAAAATATTCTTTATAGGGGATTCTTTTACGCCTTCCGGAATTGACGATTACTGTCTGCAGAATCGCAATCTTCTCCAGCAGGGGATGGGATATTTTTATTGTCTGGATTTTTTGCGGAAAATGCCTCCTGACTATCTGCTCATCAATCAGCACGTCGTCGAACCTTTCCGCTACAATCAAGAGCAGCTTAAACACATGACAGAGGTGTTGGAAAAACGTAGACAAATATTGGCACGTCTCTTCCCGTGGGATGAGCCAAATTACGGAATTGACGAACGATGGGCGAGGATATACCCGTATGGCCAAAAAGTAAAAGCGGGACAACGTCTCAAAATTGCAGTTAAAATCCTGAACCACTCCAACTCTTCCCATATATATACCGTTAGTCCGAATGTTCCTGAAGGATTTCAGTTAAAACCTGAGAAGGCATCCATAAATATTAGACCCCGAAGGCAAGCCCAAATCCACTTTGAAATAACCGTGCCGGATGAAGTATCGAAGAATCTTTATGTCATTACTTGCGATGTAAAATTTGGCAAATGGGATTTGCGTCATTGGTGCGAAGCTATAATAGAAATCCAGCCCTGAACACGTTTCACAAATAATGAACGCCACCGTTAGATAGGTGAGAACCGAGTATGAAAGTATTGAATACTCCTGCTTTATTCGTAGTCTTGAGTTGTGTTTCGCTGGTTGAGGCATTTGAATTGCCGGTGAACGTGGAGGAGTCGGCTGGGATTGCCCGCAAGGCTGAGCCTGTCAGCGGTGGAATTGCTCTGCCGGCAGGAATGTTCAGGCCCGGCACGGTCGGGTTGGCCCTCTTTGATGAGAACAGAGCGGTGCCGGTGCAGGTCAGTGAGCTGGTGGTCGGCCCAAAGGGCTTTGTTCGGTGGGTGCTGCTGGATTTCCAGCTTGACCTTAAGGCGAACGAGACTAAAACGCTAATGCTCAAGACAGGTCGGCCAGCCATTCCCCATCGGCCCTTGAAAGTTAGCGAGAACACAAATTCAGTGAGGATTGATACCGGCAGGGTTGCGTTTGAGGTCAGCAAGAATAAACCGTTCAAGTTGGTAGAAAATGTCACCATCAACGGCAAAGCGACTGCTGAAAGCGGGCGGATTAGTTACGTAGACGGGCTTGAGGACAAGCGTTACTTTGCAGATGTTCCCAAGTTGGTCAAGCTACACTATGCCGGCGCAATGCGGGTAACGATAGAGGTCCGCGGCAAGTTCAAGGATGACCAAACTGCAAAACTGGGTTACTGCACGTACATCACCGCCTGGGCTGGCCGAAGTGACATATTCGTCAAGCACAGCCTGATAAACAGTCGCCCGGACCGCAGGTATTTTGCAAAGGTCAAAAGCTCGCGAATCGAGCTCAAACCAACAAAAACTGGTGGAACAGTCGTGGTCGGAGCTGATAAGCCCACGAGAATCAACGGCGGCGGTGAGGTTTCGTTGCATCAGGGACTCGAAGAAGAAAGGAACAGGGAGTTGGTGTCAGCCAGGCTCACCCAGGCGGACAGGGTACTCTGGAGTGGCCGAGGGGCCGAGGGATGGCTTTCAAGCGGCCCGCTCTGGGTGGCCGACCGGCTCTTTCGCAGCGACCCACCCAGACTGCTGAGTGTGGCTTCAGACGGTACGGTGATACTCGATGCCGCTGCCCAACTGTTCGAGGGGCACAAGCAGGAAAATACTATTCGCGGCCGACCATACGCCTGCCAGGATGACTACCGCTGGCTATATGATTGTACGGCACACAGCAGCGAGTACCGAATCGACTTTGATGCTACGGGGGACGGCACCGCGTTGGCAGCGAAGGCGGATGCTGCCTCGACCCGCGTCTGGGCTTTCGCCCCGGGCCAATGGTACAGTCAATGTGAAGTCCTTGCCGTCGGAAGGTTTGGGACCCTGGCTGATGAGATAGCCTGCCACAACAAGTGGGGCTGGACCGCCAATCGAGAGCCTGACCGCCAGCCCAACCCGCGGCGTTTCGTAGGATATGAGGACAACCACTACGAGAGCGAGGCAGATTCGGCTGAGGGACTGCTGCTTATGTTCCTGCGGACGGGTAAGCGCGGCTTCTTTGACGAGGCGGAGGCCTGGGTACGCTACCATACGGACGTTCAGGCATGGCGAACCGAAGGCTGGGTGTGGAAAGACGGAGGGATATGGTTCCCACAAGGCGGACCGCCGGGCAATCGTCCCGTTAGAGGTAAGGCCAATCTCGAATTCGCTCACTGGAACAAGGGTACAAAGGTCGACAGAACCCTTTGGCGTCTGGCGATGGCCAAGAGCTGCTACTGTCATTTCTATGGGGCCGGCCTGGTCGATTGGTACTGCCTGACCGGCGACCGTGAAGCGCTGCAGGCAGCTATTGATAATTGCGAAACCAAATGGGACGAGTTCACTCACTATCGCAATTTCACCCCCGGCAAGAGCAACCTCGGCAGCACACGCGGTTTTGGCCGGGGTTTCTATGTCGCAGTACGTACCTGGATGGCCCAGCCAGACAACCCAATTCTTCAAAAGCTGGTCAATCTTTGTTGCGATACCTTCGTAAACTTACCCGAGGAGTATCTTGACGAGCGCGGGGTCTATGCGGTGGTCGCCAACAAATCTCCCAAAAGGTACATCACGGAGGGCATTAAGAAATTTATGGCCGAGAACGGTATCACGGCGGACGACTCCGGCACCTTTCGCGACGCTTCCGGCAATAGTTGGAAATGGAGAGATATCGGGGGGACCTGGATGCTTGCCTACATTCATAGCGCCTGCAATCTTTTAGCTGAGCAGACCGGCGATGAGGATTTGATGGATTACGTCATCGCCTCGGGCCATTTCACAGCGAAATTCATGCTTAGCCCTATGGCCAGGCAGACGTGGTACTATACGGCTTTGGATATACCGCGCAAAGGTGACATCTGGGATGAGTGGAAGTATGATGGTCAGCAGCGTAACGAGTTCGGCGAAGGGCCCAGGCACTCCGGCTGGTATACGCGGTTCTTCCCGGACTGCTGTATTCAGGCTTATAGCTGGACAGGCCACAAACATCTGCTTGAAAAGGGCAGGGAGTTCTGGTCTTTCGGCAACCGCCGGCGCTATCAGACTACGAAGCTGACACAAAAGCACAACTTCGCTCACCACCATCCGCCGAAAGATGACTCTGTCCTTTCGACTGTCAGGTTATTCTACGAGTCTTCGCATACGCGAGGAGATGTCCAACCGCCAGAAGCAATCGAGGACCTGACTGTTAAGCGACTCGGTGGCGGTAAGGCGGTTGTGAGTTTCACAACCCCGGCAGACATTGGCGGCAAGGTGACAAGCTACCAAGTCAAGGTTGCCACCATGCCGATTTTGCAATATGAAGATTGGGACTATCGTCGCGACAGCGGGCGCCGGCGCAACTGGTGGCGGGCGAGTAATTGCAAAGGAGAACTTAAGCCCAAGCAAGCCGGTGCTAAGGAGAACTTTGTTGTTACCAATGTTCCAGATTCTCCCGGCCAGCCACTCTTCTTTGCTGTGCGAAGCTTCGATGACAGCAACAATCGCAGCGCTGTCAGCAACGTATTCAAGGCAACATATAAGCAATAACTTGTTAATCAGAAATCGATATCGGTTGTAGGAGGTAGTATCAGATGAATGCAAGAGCAACTCTGTGTTTTGTAGTTGTTAGCTTGGTTATAGTCCTTCCAGGTCCTGTTGTCGCGGTGGACCTTGATCAACAACCGAATACATGGATCAAGCGCAGCCCGCTTGTTGATACGCCGACCTCACCCCGGCTCGGTTACGAGGGTGCGTGTGTATGGGACAATTCACATCGGGTATTTGTCCGGTATGGCGGCCATAACCAGGGCGGTGGTGGTGCACAGTATTCGGAGGTCTGGACCTTTGACCCGCTCACCGCCAAGTGGACATTGAAGGAACCGGATACATCTCCGCCCGGAGTGTGCTGTGCGCAGCAAAATGTCTATGACCCTATTCATAGGCGATACGTTCGGTTTCCTGCGTTCAGCGGGAGTCACGGCTGGCAGTGGTTTCGAGAGATCTATCTGAATAATTCTACAATATGGGTCTACGACTTAGACACAAACTTATGGCGCGACCTTCGTCCAGCTCCTGCTCCGAAGGTATCAGGGCTTCGCTGCGCATCCTGGGACAGCGATGCTCAGGTCATAGTGCTTTTCGGCGGGGAAGGTAATCAGGAAGGCACGGTTGTTTACGACCCGCATACAAACACGTGGACGCGATTGAAACCTTCGAAAGAGCCTGCTTTTCGCAGTGGCGGTAATATGGTGTACGATTCGGCCCATAAGCTGCACATTTTGTTCGGTTCGCAGTTTAGCGATGATCCGCATACCTGGGGCTATGGCTTGCGTAAAAATCAATGGCGCGATCTGCGGCCTGATAGACTTCCGCCGACAAATGAAAATGACGCTGTGTTGGCTTATGATTCTTTGAACAGTGTAGTCATAGCCTTGGTCAAGATCACCGAAGGCAAAGAGGAAAACGCGAAACACAAGCTTGAGACATGGGCTTACGACACTGGTAAGAATACCTGGACGAAAATGAATCCACTCCGGGAGCCGGATTCTACCGGCAACCGCTCAAGGGTTTTGGCCTATGCACCCGAACTTGGTTTGACTATCCTGGAGAACCGTACACGCTCGAAGCCGGGACCGCCGGAGCAACAGATATGGACATACTGTTTCAAGCCTGCCGGACCTGGCTTACAAAAGTTACTTCAACCACCGACCGACTTGCAGGTGACGACCACTGCCAACAGCGCCATGCTTTCGTGGAAGCCATGTAAAACTGCAGGGGCAAACCACTATATCCTATACCGTGGGACTGGAGAGTATCCGTGGACAGTCAACTATCAAAAAATTGCCTCTGTAAAAGCCGACAAAACCGTGTATCACGATAAAGGATTGCGGCGTGGAACAGTTTACTACTATACCGTCCGCGCGGCTGGAGGTAAAAACCTCAGTGACCCAAGTATAAAGGTTCGCACACAACCGTGCATCGTCGAGCAAGCAGTAGTCTCAGTCCTTTCGGGCAATGAAGTGCTACTCACATGGACACCACTCGAAGCAAGTGACATCACCGGCTATCATGTGGAACGCGCTAATGTTGAGGTTTGGACGGAGGACCAACTGAAGCGGCTGAAGTCACGTGTACGCCCGCTGCCGAATCCTTCGGCGGGTGCAATTAAGCGGATTGGCCCGTTCAAACGGCTTACAAGAGAATTGCTGAAGAATTCATCTTTTCGTGATACTGTTGATCTTACAAAGCCGTGTTCGATTGAAGGCGAAGCTCTGCAGGAGCACCATCTGTATGATGAGCACCTTGATAAAAATGGTAAGTCATATCATTTTGCCGTCTTTGCATACCGCGTTCGTGCGGTCAACGCCCTTGGTGTCGAGAGTGGTCCATCACCGTATTTTCTGACTGTCCCATCAATACCTCGCTGGGTCTTTGCAAAAGAAGATGGGACAACCTGCCGGCTTAAATGGGCTAAAAATCCGGAGGAAAATCTTCAAGGATATCGTATCTATCGGCTCGATGGGCGATGGGATAAAGACCCCATCTCTCGTATGACAACAGAACCTGTCAGTGATATAACATTCTCAGATGCGGCCGCAGGCGACCACACTCGTCGCTATCATGTCGTGGCAATGGATGCTTTGGGCCAGGAAGGTATGCCGTCAAGGCCTGTATGGTATAGACGTGAGTGGAGACGATATTACGAACCATTTATAGGCGAGTGGCACCAGTAGCAGCAATAGCTAAGTGAAGCTAAGAGTAGATAGTGCATAGGTTTTTTCATTCTAAAAATCAATTGACAATATGGTCGATATTCTCAATAATTGGATTCGTAAATACCCAAATTCCAATAATTAAGAGAGGTGTTCCGTGAGGACGCCCGTCTCAATGGAGGTTAGCCATGAAAATCCGCTTTTCCCAGGGGGGACGCCCCTTGGCGGGGACGCCTTACGGCGGAACAATTCTCATTTCGCTCTTTGCAACCGCCCTGATTGTTAGTGCTGCCGGTATATCACGCGGCTCAGGAGTTCGACAGGATTTCTCACCAAAACGCCAGGAGCAGCAACTGCCCAAAGTTATGCACTCGGCGATGAAGGAATTGCCCGGCATCACCGTTGGAAGGAACAACGCGGATCTGGTCGGAAGCGACAATCGCGTGTTGCAGGCAGCGGTCGATTACATCGCCGGTTTAGGAGGTGGTATCGTCGAAATCGGCGAGGGCGAGTTTCTTATGCACGATTCGCTGCACCTACGCTCGAACGTTACCGTTCGGGGCAGGAAAGGCAAAACAATTTTGCGCAAAGCAGACGGCGTTGTATCTGCTCTGGCTCTCGACGGCGATTTTGGTGAGCAGCAGGTGACGGTAGAAGATCCGACCGGGTTTGCTGTTGGGTATGGTGTGGTGATTTGGGACGACGGTGCAGGGGGATTTCATACCACCGTCGCACGCATCACCGGACGCAATGGAAACACATTTTCTCTTGATAATCCCTTGATGGCGGACTGCATGGTACACAACAAGGCCAAAGCCGCGACAGTTTTTCCTGTTGTCAGCGCTTATAATGTTGAAGGGGCACAAATTGAAAACCTTGTTATTGACGGCAATAAAAAATCCAACGTCCATCTGAATGGCTGCCGGGGTGCGGGAATTTTTCTTTATCGAGCTTTTGGGACTGTCATTCAGGGCTGCCTGGTTCGCAACTACAACGGCGATGGAATCAGTTTCCAGCAGTCGAATGATGTCACTGTGGTTGATTGCATTTGCGAAGATAACGCTTCTTTAGGGATTCATCCTGGAAGCGGCTCGCAGCGTCCCCTTATCCGTAAGTGTATCGCCCGCCGTAATGGAACGGACGGGCTGTTTTTGTGCTGGCGGGTCCGGCACGGCCTGTTTGAAGACAACGTCCTGGAAAGGAACGGTCGCTTCGGCATTTCCATCGGGCATAAAGACTCCGACAACCTGTTACGTCGCAACCTTGTCCGTTTGAACCATCGGGACGGAGTCTTCTTCCGCAACGAATCGCTGGGAATGGCCGCTCATCGCAATCGCCTCGAAGAAAATATCATCGAAAATAACGGGACCGGCGGAGAAGCAGCCGGGATTTGTATTCGGGGCCAAACGAACGAACTGGTGTTCAGGAATAACACCATCCGTGATACCCGACCAAAAGGCTCACAGACACAAACCGTTGGGATTCGCATCGAAGAGAAAGCCGGGAAAATTATCCTTGAGGGCAATAAAATAGAGGCCAAAACTCTGATCGACGACCGGCGGCCGCCGAAATCAAAATAGAGCGGATTCAGCCGGGAAAACATTGGTTCGTCTCTTTGTGTGGGAGAATAAAAATGAGACAGTCGATATTGAATCTGAAATTACTGGTTAAGATATTTTCAGCGATTATTTTATCCTGGCTGGTTTTGAGTTATGGTAATTACCTATGGGCCAAGAAGACTGATGAAATTCGTTTACACATATCGAGGAGGTCGAAGAAAAAAGGTTACGTCAAGATAGCAACAATCGGGTCTCGACCATTGTCTGTTGATGCAGATACGGAACCGCAGAAAGTGGTTGATAAAATGATAGCACACTGGCGGAACAAGTTTGCGCAGGTTTTACCGGACCGGCCCGACCTGATTGTTGTCCCGGAAGCCTGTGATAGGCCGGCCGGCTTTGGCCTTGACAAGCGGCTGGAGTACTATCGCGTACGCAAAAGGCAAATACAGGGCTTCTTTGCTAAGGTTGCAAAAGAGAACAACTGTTATATAGTATATTCAGCGGCTCGCCGGATGAAGGACGGGACCTGGCGCAACTCAAGCGTAATGCTCGATAGAAAAGGTAAGGTCGCCGGTATTTACAATAAAAATCATGTTGTTATAGAGGAAACCACAAAAGCCGGAATTCTTTGCGGCAGAGACGCACCGATAATTGATTGCGACTTTGGCCGGGTCGCGTTTGCTATATGCTTCGACCTGAACTTTGACGAATTAAGGTTGAAGTACGTTAAAACCAAACCGGATTTGATTATATTTTCATCCATGTATCACGGGGGGCTGATGCAGGCCTATTGGGCATATTCGTGCCGGTGTCATTTTGTTGGCGCTATTGCCGGCAGAGCAACACCCTCTCAAATTTACAATCCTTTAGGTCGGGTCGTTGCCTCCAACACTAATTATTTTGATTTTGTTGTTACGACCGTTAATCTGGATTGTGCCCTGGTACATCTGGATTATAATTGGGAGCGGCTAAGAAAACTCAAAGCTAAGTACGGGCCCAAAGTTAAAATAACCGACCCGGGCTGTCTGGGTGCGGTGTTGGTTTCCAGCGAAGACGAGACGGTCAGTGTGGAAGAGATGGTCAAAGAATTTGAAATAGAGCTGCTGGACGATTATATGGCAAGAGCATTAGCACATCGGCACAAGCCGGGAAATATGGAATGAGGAGGTGTTAGCCGTACGCAGATACGGAGAACCTAATGCTGACAAAGTCCTTATATCGAAACGTATGTTGTGGTCTGTTTCGTGAGTTTTACTGAAGAGCCGGATGCGGGAGATTCGCACGTCCGGTTCTGTGAGGGGCATTGAAGCTCCTCACATAGTTGAATATTGTGGCACTCTTCAAACCGAAAGGGAAGAGAAACCAAGATATCAAATTAAACCTAAATAAAGGAACTATATTATGTCTACTCGACAGAAAACCACATTTGGAGTAATTGTTGGGAACCGGGGGTTTTTCCCCGACATCTTAGCTAAACAAGGGCGAAAAAGCATACTTGACGTTGTCGCGAAAAACGGCTTCAACTCAGTTGCCTTGCCGATGCAGGAGACGAAATACGGTGCCGTTGAGACTTTTGCCGATGCCAAGAAATGCGCTGCACTTTTTGCAAAAAACGCCGAGAAGATTGACGGCATAATTGTAACGCTGCCCAACTTCGGTGATGAAAAAGCAGTGGCTGAGACAATCAAACGCTCCGGGCTTAATGTGCCAATCCTGATTGCGGCTTCGCCGGATACACTGGGTAAAATGAGCGCATCGAACAGACGCGACTCTTTCTGCGGCAAGATCAGCGTTTGCAACAATCTCAGGCAAGCAGCTATTCCGTACACGCTGACAAAATCACACACGGTTAAAGCTGAATCGGCTGAATTCTCGAAAGATTTGGACGATTTCGCTTCGGTATGCAGGATTATTAAAGGCCTCAAGAGCCCCAGATTCGGTGCCATTGGTGCACGAACCGGTGCCTTTAACACCGTCCGTTATAGCGAAAAAATCCTCGAACTTTCAGGCATTTCAGTAGAGACAATAGACTTATCTGAAATCCTTGGAAGGGTAGCATTGCTTGCCGATAACGATAGGGGGGTCAAAGCCAAGTTAAATGCTATTAAGAAATATACCTCGACCGAATCAGTTCCGCGCGAGGCGCTTCTAAAGATGGCCAAATTCGGTCGCGTCATAGATAAATGGATTAAAGAGATGGAGCTCAACGGCACAGCCATTCAGTGCTGGACGAGTCTTGAGGAATTCTTTGGAATAGTTCCCTGCACGCTTATGAGTATGATGAGCGAGACCTTGCTGCCCAGTGCCTGTGAGGTTGATATTACGGGCGTGTTAGGGATGTATATTCTCCAATTGGCTTCTGCTACGCCGAGCGCCCTTCTGGACTGGAACAACAACTATGGCTCGGACCCTGACAAATGTGTCGTGTTCCATTGCAGCAATCTACCCAAGTCAATGTTCAAACCCGCCAACGGCGGGCAGGATCCGACCCCGCGGTGCGGGGCAAAGATGCACTTCCAGGAGATTATTGCCGGGGCCATGGGAAAGGACAGCGCTTACGGCACCATCGCCGGCAGGATAGCCGCCGGCAAGGCAACCTTCTGCAGAACCACTACCGACGATACCGCTGGTATTATCAGCGCTTATGTTGGCGAAGGTGAATTCACAAATGATAAACTTGATACCTTCGGCGGTTACGGCGTGATGAAAGTTTGGAACTTACAGACCCTTATGCAATATATCTGCAAAATGGGCTTCGAACATCACGTTGCTGTAAGCCGCACAGAAAAAGCCGATGCAATTGCTGAAGCCCTGGATAACTATATGGGCTGGGAAGTCTATCGCCACGAATAGAATTCAGGGTTTGTCCAGATTAGCGACACTGCCATTGCGTAGATTAATTGTTCGGTCGGCAAACCGCTCGGCCTCGACGCCATGAGTAGCGAGGATTACTGTGCCACCTGCTTTATGAAACTCCGATAGGTATCCGAGCACTGAGGCTGCATTATCGGCGTCCAGATTACCGGTAGGCTCATCAGCAAGGATAATCTTCGGACGATTGAACACTGCTCTGGCTATGGCGGTGCGCTGCTTCTCGCCGGCACTGAGCTCAGCAGGTTTGTGATAACTTCTTCCTGCCAGGCCAAATTGTTCTATCAATTCAAGAGCTTTGGCATTCTTGTTTTTATTGGTAACTGTTCCACCGGCAAGAAGGACGTTTTCCACAACATTCAAATAGGGCACTAAGTGGAACATTTGAAAAACAAAGCCAATATTCTCAGCCCTGAATTTTGCTCTGGCCTGTATGCTCATTCCATAGAGGTTGTTTTGTTCCACGGAAACTATTCCGCTGGTCGGGTGCAGCATCGCCGCGATAGTCATTAGCAGAGTTGTTTTTCCGCTGCCGCTGGGCCCGCGGATAACTACAAATTCGCCTTTTTCAATTCTAAGATTGATATCATTTAGGGCTTTGACATCGCCCCTTCGAGTTCGATAAGTTTTCACAACATTTTCAAGGCAAATCATATTTTGTTTTCTGCCACGAAGGCACCAAGACACCAAGATTAGAACATATTTATTTTTTAACTTTGTGCCTTTGTGTCTTTGTGGCTAATTCCTCTCTATTCTTCCCTTAGCGTAACTGCCGGGTCGTAAGTGACGGCAATCATTGCCGGAACAAAGCTGGCGAGCGCAGCAAATAAAGGTGCAAGGACAAGTGAGCAAGCCAGCAAAGACGATTCGGGTTTTATCATCGTTTTAGCTGTTATTTTGAATATGTCCGGCCCGAAGTTCAAAGCCAGGGCCGTTCCTACAACGTAACCGATAGTTGCTCCGAGCAGCCCAATTATTACCGCTTTTCCCAGGAAAAGCAGCGTGATTCTCCCCGAGCCGTATCCGAGAGCACGCATAATACCAATTTCTGGCTGTCTGTCCCTGACGTTCATTACTGCCAGTATCCCAATCCATACCCCACAGGCAATGACAACGAAAGGCACGATAACGGCAAACAGATTTCTTACCATTTGCCTTGTCTTTGCCCGAGCCGAGGCGATGGCCTTGGTGTGGAAGACCTGGGCCTCTGGGAGCAGGGGGCCAATTTCCTTTCGCAGGATAGACACAGGGTCGTCGGTCGGTGCAAAACAGAGACAATCCACTGCCCGGATTTCACTGATTCGCCCGGGCAGGTTCAAAATATCCTGGGCATCGCGCAGATGGCACTGAATTCGAATGTCATCTACTCCCCCGGATTCCGACAAACATTTTGCCACCTTCAATGTTTTACCTTCTACTTGCACGACTTCCGTTTCCTTCAGTCCAAGGGTTTTTGCCACCCTGTATCCAACGTATAAGTTGCCCCGTTCAATTTGATAGCTCATAGGTGGTTTTTTCCTCCCCGGCGGACAGACCTCGGGAGCCAGACCGGTCAAAATCACGTCAAGGCCGCGCCAGTTTATTTTCTTCTGCAGTGTAGCCAGCAGGTGGTTGTAGGAAATTTCGGACTGGTGCGCGAGTTTCTGAAGGTATTGCTCCGGCATTGTCTGGTCGGGAAGACCGGTAAGTAAAAACTCATTCATATCTGTGTCTTTTGATATGATGTGCAGGTTAAAGCCCATAGAGAGCATTAGACGAGCAGTTTCGCGATTGGAAGCTTTAGCTGCGGTAAAAAATGATATAAATAGCGCAACAGCCATCGTCACAGCCAGCGACCCAAGCATAAAATTTATCTTTCGGTGACGTATTTCTTTAAAGATAAGGCCGAGTATTACCATATACTCTCGCATCCACCTTAAGTTAAGACAGACAATTCATTCGCTTGCGAATTTCGACTTCAAGCTCTCAACCGGAATATAGGCCATAGATGTCTGCAATGGGAAGCCGCAAGTACAACCTGAACTGGATTCAGGAATAAGAACCAGCCCACCCGCAGGGATGATATTAATCCAGCAGCCTGGCCGCGTGACAGTATTGAGGCGACGTGGCCCGCCTTTCGGCCCCAGGTCGTACATCCAGGGATTGGCGCCTCGCCAGAACATACACTGTGCTGAAGCCGATACCCCACCGCAGCCGTGCCCGCGCCGATCAAATCTCCATCCTGCCACCTTTTCCCCTGTTTTCAGATTATACGCATAGGGCCACGCATAAACGGTATCATCAATGATAGTCGGATGACGGTTGTATTCGCCGTGGCCCCCGTCTTTCGCAAGGCCGCTGTCGTGGTCTACATTCCAGAGAGTTTGTCCCGAGCTGGCATCGAACGCCTTAAAGTAATAACGAATAGAATCTCCGACCAGCTTCGACCCACTTAACAGAAGTACGTCTTTGGCATAGTTTAGATAAACGGGTTCCTCGAAATTGCTGACATCAATCTTCTTTTTATACACGAGACGTCCCGCCCCTTTACCAAAGGGCGGGGCCCGTCCGGTTTGCATATCCAGAGCAACCAGATACTGTTCGCCGCCGTCGAACAGTGTTTTCACCGGCATACGACCAACGTTGTCGGCCCGGGCTTTCGGACTGTGAGTCTCGACAAAGTACATTAGTCCATCGCCGACGGTGATGGTCGTATTCAAGACCAGACCGTCCTTATATTTGGCGAGCAGCTTGCCGGTGTTTTTCTTCATAGCGAACAAGTACTCGCTTACAACAAGTTTCATGTTTCTGTGCCACAGTGCGTTGTCAGCCTCGTAGCTTGTCTCGGTATAAGAAGCGCCTTTCCTGCGGCCACTTCCAAACAGAACATCGCCGCTGTGGGCGATGTATCCCCATTCGCACAGCTCGCCCTTGACAAGCTGCGGCATTGTGTATGTGAGGCGGCGCCGGCCGGTCCGAACGTCGAAGCCGAAACACTTGTCCTCGGCTACCACGTACAGAAATTGCTTGTCCACGGCCATACTCCCACAGTCAAGGAATACACCAAGCCGACGCGAATTTGGAATTTCAGCCTCCCATAGAATCGTCCCATTGTAGGCGTCCACTGCAAAGACGATACGGTCACCCGGAACGAAAAGTCGGCCGTCCTTGAAAAGAGGCGGCACGTTGCGATGGTGACGGTCAATCATGTCCCTCGGTCCAGGCCGACCAAACCACTGTATAACCATCTTGCCTTTAATTAGTTCGTCTTTGCTGCAAGCCGTATTACCCGGCTCGGCATACATGTGCGTCCACTCACCTGCGCCTTCCAGCTTTTCCCGGGCCACCACTGCCCAGACTATTTTATTACGTTCATATACCTTCCAGCCGGCAGTAGATTTTCGAACCCATTTTTTCAGACTGCTCATATTCGGCCTGTTTGCCGGCAGACCCAGAGCAATGACCCCACCATAAGGCCTAACGAGTTCAAAAACTTCCTGGCGCCAAGAAGGCAGTTTGCCGCCGCGCAGCGCCTCGTCCGAGACTATCAGATTAGCGAAGTATTTAGTATAGGGTAGTTTCACAAAAGAGCCTTGATGAATAACAACTCTGCCATAGAGTCCTGCCTTATCGAGGGCTTTTCGCGCAACGGCAACTTTATTTGCGTCCTTCTCTACGCCAATGATTTGTAAATCGGTTAGCCGGGCCAGCTCGTATGCAAGCCGCCCTTCGCCGCTGTCCAAAACCAGGCAATAACCTTTTCGAACGTCCGTTTGCCTGACAATATGCCTGGCCGCCTCCGCATACAGCCTCGTAAGCTTATCCTGAGGATATGGTTTCGTATCTATTCGCGGGCTTACCGGTCTGCTTTTACCTCGTACACCGTTTCTAAAGCAATGTATGTGACCTTTGTCCGTGCTGACATACAAACCACCATTCATTGCGCTCAAGCCATGCGCTGTTCCTGTAACAGATGCGTTCCAGAGCTCTTTGCCGTCCTTGGTGTTAAATGCCGCCACCTTATTCTCGCCCCCTGCAAAAAGGACATCGTCTGCTAAAATCATCGAATACGGGTATTCGCACTCCACTGTCCACAGGTAACAATCTCTTAATTTCGTCGAAAGTTCTCCAAGTTCGGCCTCGATATGACGTAAATTTTCCTGGAGCTGTTTTGCTTCCGGTGTGTCTTTGTTCACCTTGCCAAGTTGTTTCTTGGTTGTTTCGTGCTGCTGCCTCAAGCTGTTATTTCTTCTCGACAGTTCGAGATACCGGCTTCGATTGAATGCCGACAACTTTTTCTCTGATTGCATATACGCTATTGGCCCATTTACCAACATCCGTAAGCCGCCGAAAGTTGCAATTCTATCTTTCGTTTTCACATCGTCTGCATTAAGCTCTTTTGGACCTCTGCCGGGCCCGGTTATCAGCACGTCCTCTGTTAATAGCGCGTATGCACCGCCGGCGCTGGGTAAGTCTCCCTGGAATTTGCCGTCCGCACGTGCAAACATAGCTGGACTTGTTTGCCCCGTCGGGACGTACAGCCGCTCATCTGAAGCCAGCATATAACCCTGTGGCGAAATATTCACCTTCTGCTTCCACAGCACTGCTCCGTCTTTGGCACCGAGTGCAATCAAGTATGTCCCCTGGGTTGGAAACAATCCCGCCGCGAAATATACTTTT
>JAUXAB010000096.1 GCA_030615025.1 Phycisphaerae bacterium
CAAAGCCCGATGCCCGCGTTGTCGGCCAAAAACGTTCTCAACGTGGAGAAAACCACGCCTCCGAGCATTTTTGGCCTGCCGCCTTGGCCTCGAACTTTTCGCTCGGCCTCATAACGACCCGGTTATTCGGATAAGCTCTTAATCCGCCTCTCCGAACCGGCTACGTTATTGCTGCTTGGGTTAGGTGAAGTGATTTGAGAAAGCGTACAGAAATCAGCTAAACAATCTTCACATAGAAGAGAGACGTCCGGGGAATTTGTTGTTTGATTATTTTCGTTACCAGATACACACTACGCACGACACAATACGAAAATCTATCCGTTTTTAACTTCTCTTGGGTCTTTGCCTTCTTCGATAGCTGCTATCTTCCTTACCCTTCTTTCATGTCTTCCACTGCTGAATTCGGTATTGAGCCAGACTTCTACTATTTTTCGCAGTAGTACTTCCCCCGTTTGATCACTCGATATACAAAGTATGTTCGCATCGTTGTGGTCGCGCGAAATCCGAGCACTCAGCTCGTCATGGCACAACGCAGCTCTAATCCCCTTTATTTTGTTTGCGGCTATGCTCATTCCGAGCCCCGTTGAACAGGCTAAAATAGCTTTATCGGCCTGTTTTTTCGACACTGCCGTTGCCGCCAGATAAGCTGGGTCGGGGTAATCAACAGGGTTGCTGTCGTTGGTGCCAAAATCGATGCACTCGTGGCCCAGTTGAGTGACTATGGCCTTGATTTGCTGTTTGGCTTCGAAACCACGATGGTCGCTTCCAACTGCTATTTTCATATCACAAGCTCACCAATCCTTTTCTTTACAGCTTCCTCTATGAACCCGGCGCAATTGTTGGAAACCTGCTGTCCTTGGCCTATCGGGTCAGGAATATCCTTATCTTCTGCTAATAACACACACTTATTTGCAGCTTCGTGGCTAAGAGCGGCGACTCGCTCACGGTGTATTCGGCTCATCGCGAATATAAAGTCATTTTCTTCGATGAGCTCTCGGGACAATGCTCTGCTCCTATGAGCTTTTATATCAATCCCCTTAGCTGCACAAGCTGCTATCGCTTCTGCACTTGCCGGCGAACTCGCCATATCCATAATGCCGGCGGAAGATATCTTATAACCCATTTTGTCGAGGTGGTCAACCTCGCATTGCAATTTTTCTGCCAGATATTTGCGGAATATTCCCACAGCCATAGGGCTTCGACAGGTATTTCCGGTGCAAACGAACAAAAATTTGACCTCTGACATTGCCTCCAGCTCTGCCTGGGAATATACGCCCGGCCTTAAGATTTCCAGGCCTTTTTTGCCTATTTTCACAACTGTGCTGCTTTTTTTGTATTTGCAGGGCCCTGCGTCCAGCAGCAAATCGATTTGACCTGAGAGCTGAGCAAGAACTTCTTCTGCATCCGCTGCTGGCAGTTGGCCTGTTACGTTTGCACTCGGCGCAACCACAGGATTGTGCGTTAGCCGCAACAATATTGAAGCTATGGGGTTATCAGGGCAGCGAATCCCTATGGAATTATCTTTATACAAGCTTTCAAAAACTCCTCTTTTAAGGCTGATTTGCTGTTTGTCAATATCGTGGTCGTCTAATTCGAAGACTATGGTCAAAGGTCCAGGCCAGGCGTTGCTAATTAGTTTTTCAGCTTTCAGTCCGACAGTAGGCACGTATTTTTTGGCCTCACTTTTTTGGCTGATATGCAATGTATAGTATTTATCAGGATCCCTGCCCTTGAGGTTATTGAGCTTGATGAGTGAGGTAGTTTCAGCCCGGCAGGCAATTCCGTAGACGCTTTCAGTAGGAAATGCCACGAGTCCACCAGCATCGACCAATGCTGCGGCTTCTTTGATTTTCGCTATATTAGCTTTATGTGCATCGAGTTTTACAACTTCTGTCTGCATCGGCTCTATAAAAATACACCAAACGAGCTACAGTCGCAAGATAACTTACCAGATATCTGGCTGTAACTATAGATTGTGTGCTCACAATCTTAACCGACCAGCAGTTACCGGGCGGCAACTGAGTGGGCAGCGGTAGTTGAATAGCGAGTTTCGGCTTTGTCAACCGCTGCCAATATTGGCTCAGTATATGTTCTTGGGTAATATGGATAATAGGGGTAAAAAACATTGGTCGTAGCGACAAATGAATGTGGTTGAGAGGCTTTCTGATGATTCAAGCTTAGGAGAGGGGGATAGCCCGATAAAAAGAGCAAAAACGCAGTGATGCGCTAAAGGACAAATTTTTTTTTCAGAAAACCTGCTATTTTACCTAATTATGCTAATCTATCCAAATTAACATTGCCGATAACATTATCATTGGCTATACCGGCTTTGGTGGTTGATGGAACGAGATTCAAAAGAGTAAAGGAGATTTATGGAGACCTTAGTCGAGCAGCGTAAGAACGCCCGAACGCAGCTTTCCTGGCCTGTGAGTCTTTGGCTGCCGGAGGCCAACCGGTTCTTTAACGGCCGAAGCGCCAACGTTAGCAAAACGGGCGTTTTCGTTATGGTTCCCATGACGACACCTGTTCGGCCGGGCCATATTGTGGAAATCAATTTTCCACGTACAATCACTTTAGCAAAGGAAAAAGGGCAATTTGCTCGTATTAAAAGCGGGAAAGTGGTTAGAGTTGAGCGCAGGAATATACTCAAGAATGCTAAAATCGGCGTTGCTATTGCCTTTGAGTAGTCGATAAGCCGTTCTTTTTTCCTCTATTTAGAAGTGATTGCAGACGACCTCTAATTGTTGAATAAAGCGGTGGTTGCGTAAGTTATGACTGATGGCTGTTGCTGGTCATCAGTCTTTTTTTTGTCCTCGTAATTGGCTTACTTGGGCGAATCTTACCCATCTTCACACAAATGAGGTGATTTTTTCAATCAATAAACGTAGGTTTAGTCCACCATTGGCGTAATACTTTGTCGGATGGACTTACGCTGCTGTGGCGTACCGAAGTCACACGAATCGGTTCTGCTAAGTCTCCAGGTTTGGCCGGTTTGAGTGTCGAGAACGAATACGGCGAGAGAGTCGTCACCAGCGGCGCAACATTGGTATTGTCCGGGGCTGTCGTCATTGCCGGACGCTGCGCCAATGGCCAGCATCAGGCAGAGGCCGAGCAAAAAGCCGATAACGAGATTCACGAAGCTGACATTTGGTCTAAGTCCTTGCTCTTTGTGTTCCATAATTATAGCTCCTTAAATTTTGCCGGTAAGGCTTCTTTCTTTACGAATAGGCATAAATTTACAGTTCGGGCGTCAGAACTTCAAATTACGAGTGCGATGAATAAGAGCAGGGCTGCGATGACAGCGGAGGTGAAAGTGATTTTTGACCATCTTGTGTATTTTGCTAAAGCTGGATGCAGGTCCTCGAACTCGTAGTAATAGTCATCTAAATCGGAGTCCTCTTTCGGCTGGAGGCGCAGTTTGACATAAATGTATCCGGCGAGGGATGTTAGAAACAAGGGGCCAGCGATTATGTAGAGGATAGTGTCCATAGGTTTTTAAGCCACTGTGATAACAAAGTGCTGAGAAGAATTATATACAGATTTACAGGGGAATTCAATTAAAAAGTGAAAAAGAGATTGCTTCGCCGCGTGAACTTTTTAGTTGATTTTTGCGTCGTGATAATTGATAATTTGTTAGCGAAACCAAGGATGATATTTCGATGGTAAAGGACTCTTAATCGATTATTGAAACCAGGGACGGTGGCTTTATGGTTGGGGTTGTTTCAAAACCTGATACCCATGAGAAATTAGAGGTACTCAGCGCCGACGCGCAGTATGACCTGGCGTGTGCGTGCAGTTGCAATAAGGATGAGCACCGACAGCGAAGCGGTGACGGGAAATGGATATATCCGATAACGCTTCCAAACGGGGGTAAAAGTACGCTATTTAAGACGCTGATTTCGAATGTGTGCACCAACGACTGCAAGTACTGTCCACTACGAGAGCAAATGGATATCTACAGGTGCAGTCTGCGGCCGGAAGAGACGGCAAAGGTATTTCTGGATTATTACAGGCAGCGGAAAGTTTTTGGGCTGTTTCTGAGCTCGGGCGTCCTGGGGTCGGCTGATGCAACGATGGATAAACTCAATGTGACTGCAAAGATTTTACGCAAAAAGCACGGATTCCGAGGGTACATTCATCTAAAGATTATTCCGGGCGCAAGCGATGCAGCGATAGAAGAGGCGGTATCGTTGGCAAATACTGTGTCGCTGAATATTGAGACACCGGGGGAAACAAACCTGGCGAAGCTGTCGGAGAAGAAAAAGTATATCGAAGATATCATTGAGCCGATGAAGCTAATCAGCAGTCTGACTGCTCCGGGATCACGATATGCAAGGACAAAACAGACGACGCAGTTTATCGTTGGGGCGGCTGGAGAATCGGATGCGGAAATTGTGAAGTATATGTATGGGCTGTACGAGCGGCTAAAGATGCATCGCGTGTATTTCAGCGCTTACCAAAAGGGATTGGGGCATGAGTCTATAGCTGGTGAACAGGTGACGCTGGAAAGGCCAACGGATGTATTTGTGCGGGAGCATCGGCTGTATCAGGTGGATTTTCTGCTTCGCAAATACGGCTTTGCGGAATCGGATATCGCTTTCAGGAAGAATGGTAATCTTTCTCTAACAGTTGACCCTAAAGAGGCATGGGCACTGATGCATCCTGAGTTTTTTCCTGTTAATGTGGATCGGGCAACGAGGTTTTCGCTTCTGAGAGTGCCCGGGCTTGGGCCGGTGACGGTAAAGCAGATTTTGGAACGGCGAAAGAAAAGGCGTATCAGGTGTATTGAAGATGTAGGAAAGGTGGGAGCCAGATTAGAAAAAGCGAGGAAATACCTGGCTTTTTAACGGGGCAATTTAAGGAGAATCAATCATGAATATGGTGTTATTTATCACGGTGCTTATCATATCTTTTATTATTGTCAGAATCGGTGCGATTGCGTTTCAGTTGACAGGGATTGAATGGTCGTTGGCGAAATTCCAGGCACTATCGTGTTTTACGGCAACAGGATTTACAACAAAAGAATCTGAACTGATTACCAGCGACCTGCGAAGACGGCGGATTGCCTCGGTTCTTATCGTTTTGGGACATGCGGGTTTTGTTACTATGATTGCAACCTTTGCCAATTCACTAAGGCCGCGAGCTATAGCTGATAAATTAGTCATTCCTTTTTCGGCGTTTACCATCTCGGACAAGGTGCTGCCGTGGATAAATCTGGCAGTTATTGTGGCTGCTATATACATCATTTACAAGGTTTTTACTAATACGACATTCGCTCGAAGATTAACGAATGTTCTGAGAAACCGTATCATAAAGAAAGAGATGATTAAATCTGTTTCGTGCGAGGAGCTGGCAGTGGCGACCGGTGGTTACGGTGTTTCCAGAATTAAAATCCGTGAAGACAACCCGATACTGGGTAAAGCATTATCCGAATCCGAGCTAAGAAGGGATGATATTACAGTTCTGGCTATAGTTCGAGCCGACAAGACTATACCCAACCCTGTCGCGGATACAAAAGTTGTTTCGGGCGATGAGCTTATATGCTTTGGAAAGTTAGGAATCATCAGGAAAAAATTTGTATGATTTCTGAATAATAAATCAGTGAAACACTGCAAAAGAAGAATGTTTGAGGAGGAGAGGGCATTGGTTACTTTGCAGGATGGGAGCCTAATGAGCGGCAGGGCAGGTGTAATGTCTTGAAGAGAAAAGCGTAAATGTCAGCCTGTTCATCAATGATTTTGGATATGGGTTTGCCTCGGCCGTGGCCGGCTTTGGTTTCGACGCGAAGCAGAATCGGGTTTTTGCCGGCGGCTTTGGCCTGGAGAGTGGCGACAAATTTTTTGGCGTGAGCTGGGACGACGCGGTCGTCGGTATCGGCTGAAGTAACGAGTATCGGGGGATATTCGGCGCCAGCCTTGACGTTGTGGAGGGGAGAATAAGCGTATAGAACCCTGAACTGCTGGGGGCCGGCTTCAGCGTTGCCGAATTCCGGTATCCAGTAGCGTCCGACGGTGAATTTGTGGTACCTTAGCATATCAGTGACGGGGACCTGGCAGATGACGGCGCCAAACAGGCGTGGGCGCTGCAGCATGCAGGCGGCGACGAGGAGTCCGCCATTGCTGCCACCCCTGATGGCAAACCTGCTGGGATTGGTATATTTGTTTTGGATGAGCCATTCGGCGGCGGCGATGAAGTCGTCAAAGACGTTCTGCTTTTTGTCGAGCATACCGGCCTGGTGCCATGCCTGTCCGTACTCTCCGCCGCCTCGCAAGTTGGCGACGGCATATACACCACCATGCTCGAGCCAGGTCAGGGTGGAGACGGAGAAATACGGTTTGAGGCTGATGTCAAATCCGCCGTAGCCGTAAAGCAGAGTCGGATTGCTGCCGTCGAGGCGAAGTCCTTTTTTGTTGGTGATGAACATAGGGATACGGGTGCCGTCTTTAGAATGATAGAATATCTGGCGGGTTTGGTAGTGTGAAGGGTCGAAATCGATTTCTGGCTTGTGAACGATTGTCAGTTGCTGAGTGAGAAAATCATAACGATAACTTGTGGTGGGAAAGAGAAAAGAGGTAAAAGAGAAGAACATTTCAGTATCGTATTGCTTTCCGGACAAGCCGCTGACTGTGCCGAGGGTCGGGAGGAGGATTTTGCGGACAAAAGTTCCATCAAGATTATAGATTTGGAGCTGATGGTGGACATCGTGCATGTAGGCGACGACGAAGGAATTGTTAATGAGTGCGACGTAATCGATGACATCGGCTTGCTGGGGGATGATTTCAGCCCAATAGGTGCGTGCGGGATTGTTAATGTCGATGGCGATGACGCGTCCGCGGGGTGCGTCCAGGTCGGTATTGAAATAGAAGACCGAGTCGGTGTTGCCAATGAAGTCGTAGCGGGCGTCGGCGTCATCGAGTAGTCTGATAAGTGGGCTGATGCTTTGCACAGGGCGGTAATAAATGCGATTCCTGGGGTCGGTGCCGTGATATACCTGTAGGATGAGGAATTTGCCGTCTTCGGTTATGAGGGGGTAGAAATCTAATTCCTTGTTGTCGGGGCGTTCGTAGGTGAGCTTATCCTGTGATTGGGGTGTGCCGAGTTTGTGCCAATATACGCGGTTGTAGTTGTTTCGGTCTTCAGGGGGGACAGAATTTGGTTCGGGAAAGCGATTGTAAAAGAAACCTTCATTGTTGTGTTTCCAGGCGATACTGGTGAATTTACACCACTTGATTGTTTCATCGTAGTCCTCAAGAGAGTCGATGGAGTGGATTTTGATTTCCTGGCGGTCGCTGCCGCTGCATGAGAGGGCGTAAGCCAGCAGCGTTCCATCTTTGCTCACAGCGGTGGTGGTCAACGCGACGGTGCCATCTTTGCTGAGTAAGTTGGGGTTGATGAGGACACTCGGTTCGCCTTCGAGCGTTTTTTGTGTGTAAAAGACAGATTGATTCTGTAGGCCGTCATTTTTCCGGAAGAAGTAACGGTCACCTTCCTTGTACGGAGCGGAATACCTGGGGTAATTCAACAGATGGGCCAGGCGGGCCTTGATATTTTCTCTGGGGGTAGCAGTGGTGAGGAAATCGCGGGTTAGCTTATTCTGCTGCGCCACCCACGCCTGGGTTTCGGGTGCGTCGGCATCTTCAAGCCAACGGTAGGGGTCGGGGATGTTGACGTCGTGATAAATGTCGGCAGTAGAATCTTTTCGGGCCGGTGGATAAGTCAGTCTGGCGGTCGGGATTTCGGTTGGGAATGGTCTGTGACATCCGCAGTATAATGCGGCGCAAATTGTTATAGTAACAAGTAAGCAAATGTATAGCTTTTTCATAATGGACTACACCGTCATTGTTCGATTTGAATGGTTAGCTATTATTTTAGAATGTTTCGGCTGCCGGCGACAGATGGGTGCTGGGCAAACCCGACACATAACCTTCCAAAGCGCGGGCCTATTTTAAGTGGCCAGTGCCGGGTTTTTCAAGTTAAAACTTTTTATAGTCATTAATCACACGGATGAATGTCGAATATCGAACAGAGAATTCAGAATAATGAATGGTAGGTGTGCTTGACATAAGGAGTGGGTGGGCGTATCATTGGCGGGAAAGGTTAAGAGATTCTGGAGTAAATTAAATGGGCAGTTCTAAAAAAAGTTGGGAAAAGCGGCTTGTGGGTGAGTGTGACCCGATGACAGTTGATTTTGTAGAATCGCTGTCCTACGATAAACGACTTTATAAATATGACATTGTCGGGTCAATCGCTCATGCGCAGATGCTGGCGGAGCAGAAGCTGATAACGAGAGCTGAGCTGAAAGCGATTAAAGACGGGCTTATCGAAATATCACAGGAAATCGCAGAAGGGCGGTTCAAGTTCGATAAAACGTATGAAGATATTCATATGGCAATCGAGGCGGCACTGGTAGCAAAAATCGGTGAGGCGGGTAAGAAGCTGCATACCGGCAGAAGCCGCAACGACCAGGTTGCTGCCGATATTCGGCTATGGATGCGAGATGAGATAGGAGTCCTGCGAGCGAAGATAACCGGTCTTCAAAAGGCGTTTGTTAAATTGGCGGGCAAATATGTTAAGGACGTGATGCCGGCTTATACTCATCTTCAGCGTGCTCAGCCGATAGTTATTGCGTCGTATCTGCTTAGTTTTGTGGAGCAGCTTGAGCGTGACTTTATTCGGCTTAAAAATTGTAAGGAGCTGCTTAATATATCGCCGTTGGGCAGTGGGGCGGTGGCCGGGTCGACACTGCCATTAGATAGAAAAAGTACGGCTAAGCAATTAGGTTTTTCGGATATCAGCTACAGCAGTATTGATGCGGTGAGTGACAGGGACTTTTGCGCTGAATTTATCTTCGATTGTGCACTTATTGCGACACATCTGTCTCGATTAGCTGAGGATTGGATAATTTATTCTTCAGATGAATTCGGGTTTGTGCGGATTGACGATAGCTACTGTACATCGTCGAGTATGATGCCGCAGAAACGTAATCCTGATGTTTTAGAGTTGATACGCGGAAAGACGGCTGGGGTTTATGGTTCATTGGTTGCGATGCTGACGATTCTAAAAGCTCAACCGACGGGTTATAATCGCGATTTGCAGGAGGACAAGATTCATATCTTCTCCGCGGCTGATACGGTCAAGGCTTCACTGGATATGGTGCAGGCCATTGTTTCACACGCGAAATTTGATACCAGGAAGATTTCGGCTGGGCTGGAGGAAGGGTTTTTGGATGCCACTTCTTTGGCTGAGTATTTGGTTGGAAAGGGCGTGGCTTTCCGCGAAGCCCATGGTATTGTTGGTGCGTTGGTTACGCACTGCGAAAAGGTAAACAAAAAATTAGCTGATCTTAGCTTGGATGAATTCAAAAAGCATTCGTCTCTGATTGAGAGTGATGTGTACGGGTACCTCGGTGCGAAAAATGTTGTGAACAAATATGTTACCGAGGGGTCGGCTGGGCCCAGGCAAGCAAAAGAGCAGGTTGCATACTGGGCAAGTGAGTTGGGGCAGCGATGAGTGCGAGTGAGGATGAAATAACCGGCTGGTTTGCCCGACAGAGCAAATTAGCCGCGGCGGATTTTCCCATCGGGATCGGTGACGATATGGCCCAGATTCAGTTGGGGCAAGATTCATCGGTCCTTGTGACCACGGATATGCTGCTGGATGGCGTGCATTTCGACCTTGAAAAGGCAACCTTGAAGCAAGTCGGATATAAAGCTATGGCGGTGAGTCTTAGCGATTGTGCAGCAATGGCGACGGTGCCGGTGGCTGCGGTTGTTTCTGTTGCACTGCCAAAAGGGTACGGCGAAAAAGAATTGAAGCAGCTTCATGCAGGGATTACTGCTGCGGGCCAGAAGTTTGACTGCGCGCTTGTGGGTGGTGATATTACGAGCTGGGGTGATAAAAAGCCGTTGGCAATAAGCGTGGCGATGCTCAGCAGAAGGGCAGGCAATAAACCTATAAAGCGGTCGGGTGCGAAGGTCGGCGATAGTATCTGCGTGACAGGCTCGTTAGGTGGTGCAGGTCGCGGCAAGCATCTGGAATTCGAGCCGAGAGTGAAAGAGGCAATAAAAATCGCTCAGAAGGCAGCCGTAAATGCAATGATTGATATAAGTGATGGACTCAGCAGCGATTTGAACCGAATCTGCCGAGCGAGTCAGGTTGGGGCTGTCATAAATGCAGAGCAGATTCCAATATCAGATGAAGCAAAGAAAAGTGAGGAGCCACTGAGTTCAGCGTTAAACGACGGCGAAGATTTTGAATTGCTTTTTACACTTTGCGAAAAAGAGTGTGAGAAATTATTAAATAAGTGGGATGGGCCGACTCGCCGTGCTGCCGCACTGTCGCAGCAGATACCGATTACGCGAATCGGCACGGTTACAGATACCAAAAAAATGCAGATAAGGATGCCTGACGGTAAGATTAGCGATTTGGAAGCCAAGGGGTACGACCACTTTAAATAGCGTATAGACAAACGATTATGGATTTTCATATCATTTCGAATTCGGCGGAGGAGACCATAGAGCTCGGTCGAAAGGTTGGCTCACAATTAAAAGGCGGAGAGGTTAGAGCCGTTTGCGGGACGTTGGGCAGCGGCAAGACGCATTTGATTAAGGGGATTGCAGCGGGAGCGGGGGCCGGAGACAGCAGGCGGGTTAACAGTCCAACGTTTGTTATAGTCAATGAGTATATGGGAGGCCCAAGCCGGTTAGATATTTACCATATAGATGCCTATCGATTAGGTTCGATTGCCGAGTTTGAGATGCTCGGCTTTGACGATTTTTGCTATCCGCAGTCGGTGGTTCTGATTGAGTGGGCTGATAAAATTGAATCAGCCTTGGGGGCTATAGATTACATTCGGATAGAGCTTTTTCACGCCGGGGAGACCGAGAGGAAAATACGCATCGAAAATGCACCCGAATACATTGATTCCGTCCAAGGAAGGCCGGATCTTCGATATTGACTCCGTCAAACGGCGCCGGATTGAACATACTAATGCAAAGAAACACCTCCATAATATAACCTTTTGTAATATATAGCTTTACATCTTATTTAATTTTAACACCTTTTTACATGTCACTATTTTGACACCGATTTGCATGAATCTTAGCCATCTTTTTGCCTTGATTCGAACCCCTATCATTACGATAGAATGGGTATTATGAAAAAGGTTTGGAACTACAAAAGGAAAGGTATAAAGGGCTGGTGGGTTGGCTGGTATGAAAGTGGCAAGCGAAAAGCAAAAGCATTGCCGACCAGGAAACTGGCTGAACATTATTGCCAGCTAAAATATAGCCAACTCAACTCTGACGTATTTACAGGGATCGTGACTATAGGTTGGAAGCAAATGGTCGAAGAATATAGAGAATCCAAAAAAGTGCAAGGTGTCACGGAAGCGACGCTTTATGAAATTGCTCTTACACTACGGCACTTTGAACGATTGATAGGAAAATGCACTTCAAAACAGATTGCACAAAATAGCGTTGATAAGTTCATTCTCCAAAGAGGCAGCGAAATAAAACGGTCAACGCTAAACAAAGACATCAGGAATTTGAGAACATTTATCAATTGGTGCCGAGAAAAACGATACTTAAATGGAACCATAAAAATTAGAGAATTGAAAGAAGACGAAAGGCCGGTTAAATCGCTGAACAACATTCAGATAAAAAAGCTATTGGTAGCTACTGAGCCTTATAAGTCAATGAAGATGAGGGTCTTATTGGCCTTGGGCACGGGCCTTAGGCGGGGTGACATTGAATCATTAAAAATCGTTGATATTGATTTTGCTCACAATTATATCACTACGGCAAGCAAGAAAACTCGAAAGAGTATGGGGTCGCGTCCTGTGTCAGCTTCAGTAATGGCAGAACTTACCAAATATGTTTTTGAATTAGATGCTGAGCAAGAAAAATTGTTTAACGACAATTTCAGTCACAAGCGATGGAGAAAAATATGTCAGGAAGCTGGGTTAGCTGATTTAAAATTCCACGATTTACG
>JAUXAB010000067.1 GCA_030615025.1 Phycisphaerae bacterium
GGTCGAAGCCAAACTCTTTCAGGACAGTAACAATACTCTCGGCGTTGGCCGGGTTCATACCAATCCAAATATCCATATCGACGGTAGCCCGCGGATAACCATGATAACCAACAGCATATCCACCGATAAGCAAATACTCAACCTGATGAGCGTTGAGTAACTTCAAGAACTCTTTGAAGTCGGATGGCAGATGGATCGTAGCCATAGATAATTTGCCGCATCAATTCAACGGCTTCCAGGCGTTCGTAAGGGGTTCTGGAAAGCCAATATGATTTCTCATCTGACTTCTCGAAAACTGATGCTACTATGAAGGCATCTCTTTGTATCTTCGGAAAATCGAACCTGTCCATACAATAACTATACCAGAAAAAGACAGGGGTGTAAACAAAACTTCCTGCCCGTAATTGGCCCCGATCCTTATGACAATTATTAGAATGGTCATAAATTGACATCAGCAGGAGAATAGAGTAAAAAGGTACGGATAAATACGAGCCATAGGGCACGAATTATGAACATAATCGCGGTAGATATTGGCAATACGAATATCACAATAGCCCTTTACTTAAAGGACGAAGAAGAATTTATCAAATCCGTCTCCGGCCGGTCCCGCGCAAAATTGACTGACCTTTTCAAGTCCGCCTGGGAGAAAATCCCTGTTGCCAAAAGCTCTAAAGAAGGAAAACGCGACGGCGTCATCGTCGTTTGCAGCGTAAACCCTGCCTGGACCAAACTCATCCGGCAAATAGTAAAGGACAATCTCGACGAAAGACTGCACATTATAGGCGAAGACATACCCCTGCCAATGACCCTTTGGGTGGATGAGCCGGACAAGGTCGGAACCGACAGAGTGGTCTCAGCCGCAGCAGCTTACGCCGTCGTAAAAGATGCCGTCGTCGTTGCAGATTTCGGCACTGCTGTCACCATCGATGTGGTTGATGAAAAGGGCATTTTTCTTGGCGGCGTCATCTGCCCGGGTCTTGAAATCGGCGCACGCGCACTTAAAGAACATACCGCCCAGCTGCCGGAAGTAAAAGTCACCAGGCCGAAGGAACCGTACGGCAAAAGTACAACCGAGGCCATAAACTGCGGCCTGTATTATTCGGCTATCGCAACATTGCAGGAGGTAATCAGGCGTTACGCAGAAAATCTGTGCAAATGGCCCCACACGGTACTTACCGGCTCAGCCGCAAAAATTATAAAGGACGACTGCGATTTTATTGATTCCTATGTGCCGAACCTCGTCGTAAAAGGCATCGTCCTGGCATACAAACAATATATCGAAGAAAAAATGGAGCAGGTCATCTAACTTATGACTGCTTTCGCTGCAGTAATGACCGGCAAAGGAACCGGGGCAATATCGACCATTCAAGTCTTCGGTGATGCTGCTGGGACCATCATAAAAAAGATATTCAAGCCTGCCGGCAAAAAGCAGGCAATTCTTCAACCCGGGGCAATCTGCCTCGGCACAATCGTCGATGGCAGCGAGACCATCGACGAGGTTATAATCGGCTGCGAGGAGCCCAATACTTTCGCCATACACTGTCACGGTAACCCCCTCATTGTAGAGATGATAATGCAATTGCTCCAGCAGCAAAGTGTCACACTACTGACCGCAGACCAGCTTCTAACCAAAACCCTGCCTGTACAAAAACACATCAATACAATCGAACTCGAAGCCAGGCTCACCCAAGACAAGGCCAGAACACTGCAAGGCACAAAAATAGTCGCAAACCAAATCGATGGTGGTTTAAGCAAAAAGATAGCAGAATGGCTCAACAACATAAACACAATATCTGTTGGCCAGTTTTCAGCCGACGTTGGGCGTATACTTAAAAACAGCCGGACAGCAAAGCTGATAATCACCGGCTGCAAGGCCGCTATAGCAGGCCCGCCAAATACCGGCAAAAGCACACTGTTAAACTGCCTTGCCGGCCGACAGAAAGCAATTGTTACCGACATCAAAGGCACAACCCGGGACTGGGTCTCAGCACGATGCAAAATCGGCCCGCTTTCAATAGAGCTGATTGATACAGCAGGTCTGGATGAAGAGTTTGCAGCAGCGCCTGAGCGTGTTGTTGAAAAAGCATCTCAGCAAAAAAGTGTCGAGATTCTGGAGCAGGCGGACCTCGTCTTGCTCGTTTTGGACAATAGCACAACCGGCGACCAGCTTGACGACCGATTTGGCGAAAAAATCGCCGACAAAAAAGTCCTGACGGTCTTGAACAAATCCGATCTGTCGGCCAAGCTCGATACCCACAAATTGCCGCAGATTTTAGCAGACACAGTCCAGATTAGCGCAAAATTTGGCACCGGAATTGAAAATCTTACCGAAAAGATCCAGCAGCTTACCGGCGTCACCGATTTTGATTTACACGCCGCTGTTTGCTTTACACACCGGCAGGAGAACCTGCTGAAACAACTAAAAAACGCCGAATCCAAACAGCAGGCGGCCTCAATCATATCAGAGTTGTTAAACGGCCAAATGTAGGGCAGTCTGTGCCGACCAAAATAAATGGCTGGCTCGCTTATTTACAGCCAGACCACCTCGCCAAGAATGCGGCAAATCCAGGGATTATTCTGCTGTCTCATCTTCTCTATTTCCTTCTTGGTGTAAAGGAATAAATAGAGAGAGCCTCCGTTTTCTTCTACATTTCCTCACAATATGCACAAGGTAATACAATTCAATTAGCGGCAGTTAGTATTAGATATGTAGTGTTGGCTGTGCACACTCTACGAGCCTAAACATCATCTTTTAACATTTTGATGATGTGTTTGGCAAGAATATCTTTTATCTCTCTATGCCTTGAATTGGTTGTGAAACTTTTGTTCTGGGATTCTGATACCAGTCGTGCCTACCACCATGCCTGATGAGAACACAATCTGTTGCTTCCAATTTCTTTATTAAATCTCTTCTTTTCACGATATTTCCAGTTCAGAAACTTTACGAACACATGGGATATTACCACTGGTCAATTCATAATATATGTCCCTTAAATTCTCTTTTAGTTCCTCAATTGTTTCACCTTGTGTCATATAATCTGGATATTCCTCCAGATATCCAATCCACATATTATCTTCTTGCCAGGATACATATTTTTTTGTTTCCATTATCCTGTCCTCTTTATTGGCTGACGTTCTTCTTTATATTATTGTAACAACTGTTCAAATTGTATATTAAAGGAGATAGTTCGTCAAGATAAATGGTGGGCTCTGCCCACCCCCTACTGAAATTCCAGTTGGTTTAGCTTGTTAAATGGCCGGTCGAGTGTATAATCTTGCATTATGGCCGCCACAAATGAAAAACTAACGCCGGCGATGAAGCAGTTCTCTAAGTTCAAGCAAAAATATCCCGACTGCATACTGTTTTTTCGCATGGGCGATTTCTACGAGACCTTCTACGAGGATGCCAAAACCTGCTCGCGGGTCTGCGGACTGACACTGACCAGCCGAAGCAAGGGCAGCAATCCCATCCCATTAGCCGGCGTACCATATCACGCCGTCGAAGGCTATCTGAAAAAAATGTTGCAGGCCGGCTACAAGGTCGCCGTCTGCGAGCAGGTCGAAGACCCAAAAACCGCAAAGGGCGTCGTCAAACGTGACGTTGTGCGAATCGTCACGCCGGGAACCATCACCGACGATATCCTGCTGAACGCCAAAGAGGACAATTTCCTCTGTGCGGTAAGTCTCGGGACAAAACGCCAGGCCGCTATTAGTTGGGTCGACATTTCGACCGGCCACTTCTTCGTCCAGGATCTGCCCGAGGGCAAACTTCTGGATGAGCTGCTGCGGCTGTCCCCGGCAGAGTGTCTGCTGCCCGACAGACGCGGCGAACTATTTGAAGCCGAGATAAGGAAGCTCGCCGCAGATGTCGAGCAGTTGACCCGCGCCATCGTAACCGAGCGGCCCGCCTGGTATTTCGACCCATATCAGGCAAGACAGCGCCTGCTGAAGCACTTCGGCACCGCTACCCTCGAAGGTTTTGGTATTAGTGACGAAGATGATGGTCTCATCCCTGCAGCTGGTGCCATCATCGAATACCTCAACGAAACGCAAAAGACCACGCTCGGCCACATCCAGAGCCTGAAAAAAATCAATCGCAAAAACTTTCTCCAGATCGACCCGGCCACGCTGCGAAGTCTGGAAATCCTGCGAACCATTCGCACCGAAACCCAAAAGGGCTCGCTGCTGGACTGTCTCGATGAAACGCTGACCGGCATGGGCGCCCGCAAGTTTCGAAACTGGCTGTGTATGCCGCTCTGCGACCTCTCAGCCATAGAGCTTCGCCAGGACGCCGTCGAAGAATTAAAAAACACAGATACTAAATTAGCCGATATTCGCAAATTGCTTTCAGCATTAGCCGACCCGGAACGAATCGCAGCTCGCATCAGCACATTCAGAGCAACTCCGAGGGATTTGGTGGCCCTTGCAGCCACACTGCGCCGAATACCATCGCTGCGGGAAACTCTGCAGCAATTCAGCGCCGATTTGCTTGTGCGCTTAGCCGGCCGGTGTGACAGTATGGACGAATTAGCCGACCTGCTCGAAGCTGCAATCGAGCCGCACTGCCCCTCACATCTTCGCGATGGCGGCGTGATAAGGGCTGGCTTTTCCGAAGAGCTTGACCGCCTCCGCTCAATTTCCAAAGATGGCCAGAGCTGGCTGCGACAATATCAAAAACGACAGGCAGAGCAGACCGGCATACGAAACCTAAGAATCGGTTACAACAGGGTCTTCGGCTACTATATCGAAATAAGCCGCTCAGCAGCAGACAAAGTCCCGCCCGACTACGTCCGCAAGCAGACAATCAAAAACGCTGAGCGCTACATCACCGACGAGTTGAAGGAATACGAAACCCAGGCCCTCAGCGCCGACGAAAAAGCCCTCGAATTAGAGCAGCAGCTCTTCGAAGACGTTCGCTGCCAGTCCGCCCAGTACGTAAGCCGGCTGCAGGCCCTCGCCGATACCCTCGCCCAGTGCGATTGTCTCGCAGCACTTGCATACCTGGCCAAGCGCCGCAGCTACATCCGCCCAAAATTAACTAACGGCACCGAGCTGCTTATAACCGATGGCAAACATCCGGTCGTGGCCGAAACGCTTGGCCCGGAGTTTGTACCTAACGACATCGAGCTGGGCGGTAAGGCCGGAGATTACCTGATTGTCACAGGCCCGAATATGAGCGGAAAAAGCACTTATATAAGGCAGGTGGCCCTGCTGGTCCTGATGGCACAGACCGGCTCTTTTATTCTCGCTAAAGACGCGACCATCGGCCTGGTCGATAGAATCTTCACCCGTGTTGGTGCTTCCGATGAGCTTGTCCGCGGCCAGTCAACCTTTATGGTCGAAATGACCGAGACCGCAAACATTATCAATAACGCCACCGAAAAATCGCTCGTTATTCTTGACGAGGTCGGCCGCGGCACCAGCACTTACGACGGCCTGGCCCTCGCCTGGGCGATTACAGAGCATATCGCAAACAAACTAAAATGCCGCACGCTTTTTGCAACTCACTATCACGAGCTGACGGAATTAGCTGAGCTATTTACGAACGTCAAGAACTGCAACGTCGCTGTTCGCGAATGGATGGACGAGGTAGTCTTTTTGCACAAGATTTTACCCGGCGGAACCGACAAAAGTTACGGCATCCACGTCGCAAAGTTAGCCGGCGTCCCTAAATCTATTCTCGACAGGTCAAAAGAAATCCTCGAAGAATTGGAGAGCACCTTCGCCAAGGAAGCCACCGGCGAACATCTCTCCCGCCACAAAACAAAACAGCCGGACAAAGACTCCCTATTCGTCCAAAAACACAAATCCGTCCTCAAAAAGCTGTCATCGATTGACATCAATAATCTAACACCGATAGAAGCAATTAATTTGCTCGAGGAAATAAGAAAGGAAATCAATAACCAATAATTGTAATCCGTGAATCTCTCTTATATAATAAAAACAGAAAGAAAAGGCTAACCAATGATAAGTAATGAAACACTACTTGAGGTTAAGGAACGGCTCGTCGACGGCTTTGCCCCCGAGAGGATCATACTTTTCGGCTCCCAGGCCAGAGAAACAGCCGATGACCGCAGCGACGTTGACATCTTGGTAGTGTGTTCGTTTACCGGCAAACGCCGCCATTTAATGCTCGAAATGGACAGAGCCCTACGGGGTTTGAACTTGGCAAGAGATGTAGTTGTTCTAACGCCGGAAGAATTTGAGCTGGATCGCCATATACCCGGTACAATCGCGAGACCAGCCTGGAAAGAAGGAAGAGTCCTTTATGAAAGTGCCCAATGAGCGAGTCTTACATCATGTTAAACAATGGCTGAGCCATGGCGATGAAGACCTGCATCTGGCAGTACAAGTGATGACTCTACAGGGCAAAGAAGAACCACCATACCGTTTAATTGCATATCACACTCAGCAATGTGCGGAGAAATACCTCAAAGCTTATCTCGTATACTGTGGAGTTGATTTCCCTTATACGCACAATATATCTATCCTGCTCGAGTTGTGCAGCGAGCACGCCACCTGGACCGCAGAACTGCAGGACGCAGAACAACTGACTCTATATTCTATCACAACGCGCTATCCGGGAGAGGACGAAGAGGTAACGGAATCTGAAGCTAAAAGAGCTATCGACCTTGCCCAGCAGGTCCGCGAGCAGGTGCGAACAGCCCTTAAGCAACTTGGCGTAGATTTACCGCAGTAGTCCAGAATCACAAATTCATCCTCGAAAAACTCGCTTCAACCGACGTCAATAATCTGACTCTCATTGAAGCGATAAACTTGCTCAACCATATACGAATGGTATTTAGGAAGTGTAGCTGCGGCAAAAAGGTTATTTTCTGGCGTGGCAGCAGTGGCCGCATTTATCTTTGTGCCTTGGTGTCTTCGCGGCTGAAGTATAGATCCTTCGACTTCGCTCAGGACAGGGTCTGTGGTTAAATTCGGCCTTAATCGTCAACCATCTTTTCCAGTTGGGTAATGAGGGATGGTAAGTCTTGCGTGACTGTTTCCCATACTACGTCAAGATTGACATCGAAATATCCGTGGATAAGGCGGTCCCGCATTCCTACCATCTTGTTCCACGGCAAATCCGAATGAGATTGGCGAAATTCCTCCGAAATACCACGCGCTGCCTCCCCAATGATTTCAAGCAGTCGAACCAGGGACAGGTTCAGCTTCCGGTCGGTATCCAGGTCCGTCCGGCTGCGATCATCTGCAAAGCTAATCGCTTCCCGGGCAGCATCGAGAATATGGCGAATACGAACGCTGTCATCCTTGAACATACTGCACCTCCGCTGTGGCGACCACTTTGTCACGGAAATACCGGCTCAGGTCCTCCGGTGTACGCATATCTACCTTGTGACCCCCGAATAGACAGGATAATTCATCCTCCATCTCGAATAATCGAAAGAAGCCGGGAGTATGACCCGGCATAAAATCCACCAGCACATCCACATCGCTTTCCGGACCAAAACCACCCCGCAGGGCCGAACCAAAAATGGCCAACCGGCGAATATGATGATGCCTGCAGAAATCCGAAAGTTTGTCTTTGTCAATTTTGAAGTTCTTGTTCATATATTATTCCTGACCGGAAATTCTAAATCCCACGGCTGGCCTTGTCAATCCTTTGCTTTCAATCCTTGTAATTTGTGGTTAAATTCGGTGTGATGTCAGTCTATTTTTCCAGCTTTACTAAATGTGTTTTTAAGAATTTTTCTGTGGCCTTGACTGTTTCGTCCTTGACGGTCCTTGGGGCAAAAAACCGTCTCAGGTTATTTGTAAGAACTTATTTAATATAGGCTTAACTCATAAGCTCTTTTGTTAACCATAATATATTTAGTTAACCTACGTTAACCTCTATAAGAAAGGTTAACATGAAAAAAATACAAAAAGCCAGCTTTAATTACACAAAATTTGAGTTCAGATATTCATCGGATAAGTTTATCTGCTTTTGCCCTATCGAACAACATCCAGGACTATAATTCACGTCAAATCAAAACGCTGGCGAAAGGTCCGGCGGTTTAATTGATTAGTGATAATTGATTATTGGAGATGAGATCCTGCGGCTTCGCTCAGGACAGAGTCGGTAGTTAAAAGACTTGAACTCTCTGTGTTCTCTGTGTACTCTGTGGCAAAGAAAAAAATTGAGGAATAGCATTATGGCTAAAATTACAAAGCTCGACGATATCGTATCGCTGTGCAAGCGAAGGGGCTTTATATTTCAGTCCAGCGAAATCTACGGCGGGCTGGCAAGCTGCTACGACTACGGGCCGCTCGGCGTCGAATTAAAGAGCAACGTCAGAAGCGCCTGGTGGAAAGCAGTGGTTCAGATGCGAGACGACGTTGTCGGCCTGGACTGCAGCATCCTTATGCACCCTTTGGTCTGGAAGGCCTCCGGGCACACCGACAAATTCGCTGATTTGATAGCCGAATGCAAAAAGTGCAATACCAGAACCAGGGTCGACCATCTCGAAGAAAAATTTGCGGAGCAAGCCCAGGAGCATACCGAGCATGTCGCAATCGATGTAGCTATGGCCAAAGCTCAGGATTTAACCAACAAAGTATGTCCCAACTGCGGCTCGGTAGGCCGGTTTACCGAGCCGATGCCATTTGAGCTTATGTTCGAGACGCAGATGGGTGCCAACGTCGACGACTCAATGACACTATATCTTCGCCCTGAAACCGCTCAGGGAATCTTTGCCAATTTCAGAAACGTTCTCGACACCACCAGGGTCAAGATTCCTTTTGGAATCGCACAGATCGGAAAAAGCTTTCGCAACGAGGTAACCACCAAGGCCTTTATCTTCCGAACACGTGAATTTGAGCAGGCAGAGCTCGAGTTCTTCTGCGAGCCGGGCACCGATGAAGAGTGGTTCCGGCACTGGAAAGAGGCCCGATTTAACTGGTACATAGGTTTAGGCCTGAAGAAGGAGAACCTGCGCTTCCGCGAACACGATGCCGACGAGCTGGCCCACTACGCCAAGGCATGTGTCGACGTTGAGTACAGATTCCCCTTCGGCTCCGGCGACTGGCAGGAGCTCGAAGGCATCGCAAACCGCACGGACTACGACCTCAGGCAGCATCAGCGCGGAATGAGAACGCTCAATAAATGGTTCGAAAACGACAGGGACTTGACAAAAATCGAGCTGTCCAACGAAGCCGAGGATTATCAGTCAGGCCCGCTCTCTTACTTCGATGATGAAAAGAAGCAGCGCTACATCCCTTACGTGATTGAGCCAAGTGCCGGCATCGACAGAAGTGCCCTCGCTTTTTTAGTCGATGCCTATGACGAAGAAGAAGTTCGCGGCGAAAAAAGAAACCTTTTAAGGTTCCACCCCGCCCTCGCACCGGTAAAGGTCGGCGTCTTCCCGCTGGTCAAAAGGGAGGGTATGCCCGAAACAGCGCAGAATATCTACAACGACCTCAAAAAATATTTCAATTGCTTCTACGACGAAAAAGGCGCAATTGGCCGACGCTACCGCAGACAGGATGAAGCCGGCACCCCATTCTGCATTACCGTTGACGGCCAGACAAAAGAAGACAACACCGTCACCGTCCGCGAACGTGACTCAATGGAGCAGATTAGAGTATCAACAGACCAATTGCTCAGCCATCTGCGAGAAAAATTGGACCTTTGACCTGACTGCGCCGAAAAAGGCTTGAATAAAACCACCCATCTGAGCGTATATATTTGAGAGAGTCGGAGCGCAAAAGAGATGGTTAAAAAGAACCAGCAGACTGAAAAGAAAGAGCCTGGAATTTATAAGCGAATCCTAAAGTGGATTGGCCTGTTAGCGATTTCTTTTCTGATTATTCTGGCACTTATCTTCCAGGCACCCTGGAAGGTAATCGCGCTTCTTCTCATCGTTCTCGCGGCCTGTACTGTTCTGCCGAAGACTTACAGAAAGTGGTTCTGGCTCTCCGTTGCTGCTGTCGTCTTAATACTGATTATCTGGGTTTTCCTGCCGGAGGATAGTGAAGGCTGGCGACCCTATACATTCGACGAGGAATTGGCCGCCCTCGAAGCCAAATACGCAATCCCGGATTCCGAAAACGCCGCAACAATCTACAACCAGTTATTGCAGGATTATAACGACGCTGAGTTTTATGGAAGTTTGTCAAAAGAAGTACGGCGCAAATTACCGGTTCGTGAACCTTGGCTCAGCCAGGAGCATCCGGAACTTATAGAATGGATTAAAAGTCACGAAAACACAATAGCAAAATTGAAGGAAGCCGCCGCAATAGAGAAGTGTCACTTTACTATAACACATCCGGAAGATGAACAACAAATGCGCAGAGGTGGAATGGTCAGGCGGTGGGCATTCTTGCTGATCAGTGCCGCCAATAATGACCTTGGCCAAGGACGCACTGATGAAGCTCTGGAAAAATTGACAACTATCCTGCAAATGGGAAAGCATCACCGTCAACAACCAATAATGATGGACATGCTCGTGGGAATAGCGATCGAAGCTTTTGCAGTCGGCCACTTTAAGAGCTTTATTGTTGATAGAGATGCCACAGAGCATCGCTTAACTGTTATTGAAGATTCTCTGTCAGATATCAAACACGACTGGACGTCTGACTGGCCTAAAATCATTGATAGCCAAAAGCTATTGACCAAAGATTGGTTATGCAGCGCTGCTTACGAAGTAAATCCGCAGGGCAAAGTAAGAGTAAGTCGAGATCCAATTGCACCTATAAGAGCGCAAATAGAGGCTGTTTTGCGCAAAGAGACACCTCCGTTGACTTACGGGCGAAAGAAACTTTTCAAAGCAGCCGCAATATTAACCTGGTTTTACATACCTTCTACTCCGCAAAGGGCGGCAAAAGTTATCGATGGCTGCTATAAAAGGTACTACGCCATGGCTGACCCTGCTTTTGACTGGGACAAAGGTCCACGGGAGTTTTCCATAATCTCGACCATAATGTCAGTCGGATATAACTACCGTTATCTCGCTGAACGCACAGTATATATGTCCGAAAAATCTCTTTACCGGATTCATGTTATATACTTTCGAGTTACTGCTGATAACCACGGAAGCCGCCTTATAGTTGCATTACGGCGCTATAAAAATGAACATGGCAGGTGGCCGGAAACTCTTGATAGTATCAAAAACCTTGTCCCCGAAGAAATCCTTGTTGACCCGATTAACGGCGGTTCTTTCGTTTATAAGTTGACCGGAGAAAGCTTCACACTCTACAGCAAAGGCAAAAATAATATCGACGAAGGCGGCAAGCGTGACAAGGAATCCGGAGCGGATGACTGGCCAATCTGGTCGCCAAAAAGTCGCAAAACTAAAGAGGAAAAAGCCAATGCCGAACAACAATAAAGTTTACATATCGCAATTGAAAGATAATGTCGGCAAAGAGGTCGCGCTCTCCGGCTGGCTCTACAACAGCCGGGCCAGCGGTAAGATTCAATTTCTTATCATCCGGGATGGCACCGGCCTTTGCCAGTGCATCGTTGAAAAAGGCAAAGTCAGCGATGAACTTTTTGAAGAGCTAAAACACCTCGGCCGGGAGTCATCACTAACTGTAACCGGCACCGTCCGCGAAGAAGCGCGAAGCGTCGGCGGATTCGAAATGGCGCTAACCGATGCAGAGGTCGTTTCACCTGCAGCTGATTATCCAATAACGCCCAAGTCGCACGGCGTCGATTTTCTCCTCAAAAACCGCCACCTGCACCTTCGCTCGCAGCGCCAATGGTGCATCGGCAAAATCCGCCACACCGTCATCGACGCCATCCGAAGGTTTTTCAACGACAACGGCTTTATACTTATCGACACGCCGATACTAACATCAATGGTCGGCGAGGATAAGCAGACGCTTTTCGAAGTCGACTATTTCGGTTCTCCACTGCACCTGACACAAACCGGCCAGTTACACGTCGAATCGGCCGCGATGAGTTTCGGCAAGGTATATTGCTTCGGCCCGACTTTCAGAGCCGAAAGAAGCAAGACCCGCCGACACCTCACAGAGTTCTGGATGGTCGAGCCGGAAGTCGCATTTATCGACCTCGATGGCATCCTCGAATTAGCTGAAAATTTCGTGAGCTTCATAGCCGACCAGGTCCTGCAAAACAACGGAAGCGAGCTCGAAACTCTCGGTGCCGATTTGGAAGCCCTCGAAAAAATCAAGCCGCCTTTCTACAGAATTACCTACACCGATGCCGGTGACATCCTGGCCGGCGAAAAAGCAAAAAAGTTCCTCGCTGGCCAGTTGGAAGACCTCAAAAACCAAAAACAGCAAATCGAGAAAAGAATCGCCGAGCTGGAACAAGAGCAAAAAGGGCAGCTAAAACAATGGAAGCGGGACAAAAACGCCGCTGAGCTCATCGAACTTCGTTCCGAGCTGAACGAAGTCGACACCAAAATAGAGAACAATCCCAAACACGCCAAGCTCGCTGCTGAGTTTGTGTGGGGCAAGGACCTCGGCGGCTCGGATGAGACCATCATCTCGCAAATGCACGACAAGCCCGTCTTTGTTACGCACTATCCCAGGGAAGCCAAGGCCTTTTATATGAAGACCGACAGGGACAATGACAAGGTCGTTTTGAATTTCGATTTGCTTGCACCCGCCGGCTTCGGCGAAATCATCGGCGGCTCGGTCAGAGAAGACGATTACGACCTGCTGGCCGCGAGAATCACCGAATTCGGCCTGAAAGTCGAAGACTATAGTTGGTACCTGGATTTGAGAAAGTACGGCTCAGTGCCGCACGGCGGCTTCGGACTTGGCGTCGAAAGGACCGTCGCCTGGCTCACCGGCGAAAGGCACATCCGCCAGTGCATCCCATTCCCCAGAATGATGGACAAGGTTTATATCTAATCTATTTATTCGAAGGAGAGCAATGATGACAAGAGACCATAAGAAAAACTCAAACACAGCCGACCGCAGTGACAGCGAAAAATCGGATAGTTTCTCTCGCCGCGATTTTATGAAGCGCGGTGGTTTCGCCCTGGCCGGGACGCTGTTGGCTTCTCAGGCATCTATTGCCGTGAACACTGCTCCCCGCAAGGTCCGCATAGGCGTCGTCGGAGGAGGCTTCGGATGTGCCTTTCAATGGCACGAGCATCCGGATTGTATCGTCCAGGCCGTCAGTGACCTGCGAGAGAGCCGACGCAAGCTGTTGATGAGGGTGTACAACTGCCGGAAGGCCTACAACTCGCTTGAGGAGCTCGTGCTTGCCAGGGACATCGACGCCGTGGCCATCTTCACCGATGGGCCTCTCCACGTCCAGCACACTGTAGAGGCGATGAAGAACGGCAAACACGTTATATCGGCAGTGCCCGCTGCCTGGGCAACGATTGAGCAGGCCGAGCTGCTGCTGGACACGGTCAAAAAATACGGCCTGACCTATATGATGGCTGAGACCGGACATTACCAGCAGTCCACAATATCAGCCCGTAAGTTCTATAAGCAGGGAAAGTTCGGAGCTCTATATTACTGCGAAGCCGAGTATCAGCACGCCGGCCTGGAAGGCCTCTATTTCCACAACGGAAAGCGAACATGGCGCTACGGCGTAGCGCCAATGCACTATCCGACGCACTGCACCAGCCAGCTTGTCGGCGTTACCGGTGAGCGGCTGACCGAAGCGGTATGTCACGGCTGGGGGGACGACAGTCCCATCCTCAAGGACAATGTGTACAAAAATCCCTTCTGGAACGAGTCCGCGATGTTCAGGACCAATCGCGGCAACGCCTTTCGCGTCAATATCTGGTGGAAGGGTGCCCATCGCGGCTGCGAGCGGGCTCAGTGGATAGGTGACAAGATGAGTTTCTTCGCGCCCCATCCCAACGGACTGGGCCCGATTATTGTCCGCTCTGGCCAGCAGATGGAGAAGGACGACGCAGGCTTCCTTCGTAAAGCGCCGAACTTCGAGCATTACAAACAGCCGCACTGGTGGCAAACGGACATGCTGCCCGGACCGCTGCGTCATAACACCGGCCACGAGGGCTCGCACACTTTCCTTACCCACGAATTTGTTGACGCTTTGGTCCACAATCGCCGGCCGGCCATTGACATATATGAATCGCTGGCCTACACGGTGCCGGGTATCGTCGCGCACAACTCGGCACTGCGAAAGGGTGAGCGAGTAAAGATTCCTCAGTACGAACGACCCGCGTAAGCAACCAGGGAGACTCTTTTCATGAAACTGACTTTGAAGCAGATCTTTGGATATTTGAGTCCTCGGTGTCTCTATGGCCTTCTGCGACGACGCCTCTGGAGGAGCATAAATCTGGGTGTGCCATGGTTGACACGTCAGGCTGTAGAAATCCTCGACAGTCGGTTGAAGCCGAGTGATGTTGGCCTTGAATGGGGGTCTGGCAGAAGCACCGTCTGGCTTGCCCACAGGGTCGCGCATTTAACCAGCATCGAGCACAACGTTCGCTGGTACAACCGGGTCAAGAAGGCGCTGTCCGACAAGGGCGCCGACAACGTTGAGTTACTTTATGCTCCATTGGAGGCAGAAGACGAAGGGCAGGCGGAATACGTTCGCGTCGCCGCGGAGCTGTCGAAAGCAAGTCTTGACTTCGTCCTCGTTGATGGCCGGCTCAGGGACCAATGCACTGAAGTCGCATTACAGCTCTTAAAGCCTGGAGGTATGTTGCTCATTGACGACGCTGCTCGATATATTCAGCATCCATATTGTTGCCCCCAATCGCCGGAGGCGCAAAATGGTCATCCTTCTCAAGTTTGGGCAAAAATCGCAATGCAACTGGAAGCACTGGCGGTAAGGGCCATCTGGACATCCGACGGTGTAACGTCCACGGTTTTTTACATTTTGCCGGCCGGTATAGTTTGAGTGAGCATTATTCCGAATACAGCTCATTGATACATTTGAACGATTTTTCGCACCACTTTGACTAAAAAGTTAATGTTATTTTTTAGTCATTGCGAGGAGGCCGAAGACCGACGCGGCAATCTCAATCCCCTAAACGCTATACCCCCTGTTCTCCTGATATCCACTTCCTGTTGACCTGATTAACTGATAGACTTTTCTCTCTCTGTGCACTCGCCCCAGCCTTTAATAGGTGGCTGTCCCTGGTTTACTTGCGTTAACGGTTTTTTCGATTTCTTGCCAACACCTCCTGCAGTTGAAAAAGCCCTGCCTCCGTGCATTTGGTATTACTGGTATCCACTTGTATCAGTCTCGTTAAAACCTTAAGGTGTTCAAGGCCCGCATCGGAGATATTCGTATCGTTTATATCCAGGTGTATTAGTTGCTGTAACTGGTTGAGATTTTTCAGGCCCGCATCGGTAATCCCCGTATCGCAAAGACACAGGTACTGCAGTCCTTTCATCTCGCCAATGTATGCCAATCCCGTATCGCTGATAAAACTGTGGCCCACGTCCAGTCGGATCAGGCTGCTCAATTCTTTAATTTGCTTCATCCCCGCATCGGTAATCGTAGTATGGTGCAGCCATAATGTCTTTAGGCTCGTCATATCTTTTAAGTGTATCAGGCCTTGGCCGTTTATTTTCGTCCAGCGTAAGTCCAATAAATGAAGGCCGTCTAAATCCTCCAAAAATCCTAATTCCGAATCACTAACGTTGCAGTCCATAAGGGACACTGTCATCACCGCCGATTCAGGATTTTCCTTATCAATCTCCACGGAACCGCCCAGCTTTTTGACTTTCGCAATCGCGATTTGCTGCCGCTCTTTCCGCACCTGATGATTGCATCCCAGCCCGGCCATGATCACCAATACCAATGAAACGATAACGATACTCTCAGTACCCAAGCGCATATTCATGAGATTTCTCCTTCTAATTTAATCCGACATTTCCAAGATAAACTCTTCCAACAAAAAGTTTATTACCTTTTTATGATCATCCGCTCTTTCCTTAATGTTTCTTCGACTTTTTCCTGATTCAAATGTGTAGACGCGACGCACATTGTGAGTATAATTACATAAATGGGTTAAGGATGCTCTCTTTTTAGAAATATGCAAATAGATTCTAACGATTTTTGGAATATATACAATGCCATCCTTAATGTTAAGAATACCGTGTACCTTACCCGTTTGTTGTACATCAGTACCGGTGTTTTTTAGATAGCTCATCAATCTGATAAGAATGGGTTTAGATTTTTTATCTCTATTGTAAATAAAACAGCCGTCCATGCCGGCTTCATGTAGGTCGAGAACAATATCAAATTGTGATAAATCAAGATGTTGCAGGATTAAGTTTACTTCTTTTGACTTTTTTGTAATAAAATCTTTATTGATATCAATAAAATCACCATTTAATCTCCTGTTTCGCTCCCAACCCCAGGGATTTATTAAGGGAAGAATATAGATAGAATAATCCATGTTTATGTTTTCATTGTCCGAAAATTCACTAATAAATTCGAGCAAGATTGTACAAACCAAGCCAAAATACCTCAATTTTTCATAACTTTGACTTAAAAAAGCCCAAATTAAGGCTCAAAAGACTTGCAATTAAAGTAAGTTTTTGATATTATAGTTGTATTGGAAGGCTTGGTTCTTCGGCAAGCACTTAATATCACCCGTAATGGATATTGTTATTACATTTTGAGGAGGTTGAAAATATTGAGATGGCGAATTTGCGATTCTTCTTTATAGCTTTTCTTCTGGTTACACTTGTCGGCCCTGCAAATATTGTCCGGGCATTTGAATGCGATGGAATAAACAGTGATGACCCCAACGTTTGCTCAGGACACGGAACATGTATAGGTCAAAATACCTGTGTATGCGATCCTGGTTGGACGGGAGCAGATTGCTCCGAATGCCAATGCTATGGATTAAGCAGTAGCGATCCTGACGTTTGCTCAGGACACGGAATATGTATAGGCCCGGATACCTGTGTATGTGAGCTTGGTTGGACGGGAGCAGACTGCTCTGTATGTTCTGTATGCCAATGCTATGGAATAAACAGTGATGACCCTAATGTTTGCTCAGGACAAGGAACATGTATCGGTCCGGATACCTGTGTATGTAATCCCGGCTGGACGGGATCAGACTGCTCTGTATGTTCTGTATGCCAATGCTATGGAATAAACAGTGATGACCCTAATGTTTGCTCAGGACAAGGAACATGTATCGGTCCGGATACCTGTGCATGTGATAAGGGTTGGGCAGGCGACATTTGTGATAAATGCTACTATAAACTTCGCGGAGATATCAACGAAGACTGCATCGTAGATTTCTTTGACCTGGCTCATTTAGCAGCTACCTGGCTGATTGACTGCATTGTGGACCCAAGCAATCCGGAATGCCTCCCCCCCGAATAATAGACTCCCATTTGTACAGCGATAGGATGGGCACTGCCCACTATTTTTCTGTCATCTCGACCGAAGCAATGCCCGGCATTGCGGAGTGGAGAAATCTGCCTCCGAATATAATTCCCGCAATCTCCTCCATTAGTAAATCGTCAATAGTAAATAGTCAATTACAAAGCCTACCTTTTCCTTCATCATTCGAAATTCCTTGTCCCGGCGCGCCGGGATTCGATATTCATCACTGTCATTCCTGCCTGCCCCGCCTGCCTCGCCTGCCCCATGAGATAGCGTAGCGTTATCTCATGGGGGTGAGATAGTGAAGCATTATCTCACCGGGGTGGCAATCTCAATAATTCTAAATTCTACATTCTAAACATTAATCAATAATCAGTTATCATTTATCAATAATCATTTTTATGCTCTCCCCGTAATCCCCTATCCCCCAATTTTCCAAACCGCCATTAACCGGTGTAGTGAATACTACATCTAGCACATCATACTGGCTCTTACATTCTACATCTCCATGTGGCTTCCAACATGGAAACAAAAATTTCTTTGTCTCTCAATGAAACTAGCTTCTACAACTTTACACTTACCTTTCACCAGTTCTCAGATAATTCGTCATACTTCTCCAGACGTTCCTGTATATTCTTCTCGTACAAATCATAGCACCCATCAGCATCATTACCGTCTTTCAGTTCCTTACTTACGCAAGCCAATGCTCTTACAAAAGATTCCCTAATTTTCTTCCCTAATTCAATTGTCAGTGTATCGGGAAAATAAGCATGCATAATCAAAACAAAGGCCAAAACCATTCTCGTCGCTTCACATAGGACATTCCCGTCCTTCGCCTGAATACCTGCCTCTGTTTTATCCATCCACTCGCTAAATAAATTAAATACGTCGTCACGTTCTATCATGACCATTTCTCCTGTTTGGCTTCTTTACTTTACAAAACTATTAATTCCTACGCATTCTAAGTAAAACTTTATTAAAAGTTCAAACCCGTCTACTCTGAAATAATATGCTATAGTTCTCGCAACTAGACAACTGCAATTTCTGCTATGTTCATCTAATTTCATCCACTACTCTCGCCTAATAAATTATTCCCTCACCTCCTCCCTAATAGTCCGTAGTTTCTTGCACGCATAGCAAACTCTTCCATAGAGTTCGACTATAAAACTTCTTGCTTCCTCTTCGGTTTCCACACGCCTTGTAAACAATTTCCGAATCTCTCTGATTGTATTAAACATGGTTCTCTCTACCTGCTTTATCTTGTATGGAACGTCTTTACCATCTTTACATTTCATCAAACCCAAAGCACTCGCACATAGTGGGGACACATGCGACATAATATGCCACGGCTTTCTAAATAAACTGGGCGCCGATTTGTTACCTCCGTCAACACGATCGTTGTATTCTATCTCTCTGAATAGCTCCCCTCTAAGATGCTCAAATATCATGATACAATTCCCAATTTCATCCAAATCAAAAATCTCCAACAATCAATCTCATAGTCTTATATTATGTCATCATCACTGTTGCCTTTTCTCCAGCATTCAGATCACCAATGTTCGTTCGGTCTTTCTATTATAGTCATATACCGAACTTAAGTCTACAGCAACCCCCCCAAACACTTTTGAAACTCACACACATGCCCAATAATATCTCCCACAATCTCTTCAGCTCTATGGATCGTATTAACTTTCTTCTCACCACTTCCAAGTATCTCCTGTACTCTTCTCAATCCATCTACTATTGCCCCCCGCAGTTCTCTTAATCCCGACAACTTATCATTCACCTTTAAGTACTTCTCAATGTTGACGTCTGTTTTGAACAGATTCCCACCCCCCAAGATTGTATCACAGGTAGACTTTAACGTTTCCCACCTTTCAATGTTAGGTTCGCCACCCTTTTCAACAATCCTCATATATAGACCAATTTCTTTGTTAATTTCATATCGGAACTGCTCCAAAAAAACCAGCAATCCTTGAACCCTTTCATGAAAAAATTCGTGGATTTCCGCGCGTGTTTTCTCACTATCACTTTCATTAATGCCGGAAACCTTAGAAATGAGCGTTCTATATACTCTGAAAAAAGGAGCATCTTTCAAAAGTAAAACATACATGATAGCAGCTATCGTAAATACCGAAGTCATCATCATAAGTTTGAGGATATCTGAACCTCTCATTTGAGATAATGGCTTTTTGAGGAATGAAACATCCGATGAAACATCCTCTGTCCCTGCTTTTATTATATTCCAATCCTTTTTTCGAACAACCACTGTAAAAATTGCTCCTGAAAGCGGATGAATCGAATAAGCTACATATGAGAATTTAACCATCTCACCGGGATTTAATAAAGATATCTCCCACTCATCCTTATTATCTTCTTTGATTTCCATATTTTGTACAAATGTTAATCCCGCCATGATGTTTTTGGGGTCACTTGTTATGGAGGGTGTTTTGATTAGCGTCAATCCATTTCCTTTGGAGTCAAAAACAACTTTCAGACTATCAACACCCTCATCCCCCAAATTCCTTATGGATGCTGAATACTTAAAGTAACTCTGAACTTTTTCGTCTGGTTTATCTTTCAACTTATAGTTTGCCAAAATTCCACTTCTAACACCTTCGTCTAGATCTAATAAATTACCAGTCTGAATTTCTTCAACAGAAATTACCTTCTTGGGCTCTTTTTCAAAAAAATATTTCAGGCTATATCCTACAATACCGGTCAGGATAGACAAAATTACGGTGAGAAAAATGTATTTCGTACTCCATGATACTTTTACTTCTTCAGCCATCTGGGTGTATCTGCCTTTAAAATAACCTCTCTATTCTTCATGCAGAGTCTAAAGTGCAACACATTCCCTCAACTGCTCTACTTCTGCTTTCTTACTTATATTTAAACTGAAACCTCAATGATCATCTGTCCACTTTCACAAATTTACCGATTATCCACGAACTTCTATTTCCTACACAGAATACGGAGCCCACCGCTTGCTTCTCGGTATAGAGCGTGACTTATCGCTCGTCAAGAAAAAACATAAAGACGTAATTTAGTTCCTTCGGTGAAGCTCTTCGCTCTTAGGTGCCTGCGTCTTTGGCTGGGAAAGTAAAAGAAAAGTAAATTGCTGTCAGGTGAATAAATGAAAATATTTCGGACCATAACTCCACAATTCCCTTCAACAAAAGAATTTTCCCCACGCTTGTTTTCCATCGTTGCGTTCACTCATTCAAGCATTCATTCCTAAGATACGCTTCTCTAGTAATGAAATACTGTATACATTGTTGGCGTCTGCCACTGCTAAAATGTTGATTATAAACCGCCCAAATAAGCAATTCCCGCCAAACAATTTCGTATCCCGTTCCTTATAATATCCCATTGCCCCGGCAGTTCAAAATGGACCTGCCTGTTCTCTATCATCTGGTGCGGCTCCCTGATATCTGCGTCCTTTAAACCCCCAATCTACCAATCTACCCCCCACCTGTCCACCATAAAAACCTGTTTACCCGAATCCCTGCAAGTCTCAGGCAGGGACCCAGAAACGTCTAACCGCCTGCCCCTGCAAGTCTCAGGCAGGGGTCCCACCGTCTAACCTTATAGCTGTTCCCGGCCACAAAATGTTGATTATATCCCATCGCTCGTCTCTCGCATCAATTTACCAATCCTCCCCCCCACCGTCCACTACAAAACGCCGGCCGTCCCGGCCTCAAATGGCTAAATACTGAATACCAAATACTAAATACTATCCTTTTTCAACCAAAACCGGGCATAGTTAGCGACAAAATACAAAAAAAATAAAAAAGTTTTATCTCTTTTCTCTGCATCGAGTTACGAGAATCCGGCATCAGAAATCGGGGTGTTTTTTCGCATCAAACGCGCACATCCGTGCATTTATAGAGGGCCTTCTTTTTTTGCAGAAGCCCAAAAAGAAGGAAATGGTGATTAGTGAATGGGGAATAACCAATGAATCATTTAACCATTTACGAGCATCCAATTATCTACGTGCCTATAAGGCACCAGGAAAGGCAAAGTTTTGAATTTGGGTCATTTAGATTTTGATATTGTTTCGGATTTCGATATTAGTATTTCGGATTTCACCAGTCCTTGCCCCTCTACAACTGTAGAGAGAGCTCTACAAATCAGACCTTTTATGCAAAACAAAGCCAATTTCCGAAAAAGTCAAATGAACGTAAATAAGGTATTAACAAAGGATTATGAAAAAAGGACACTTGGTGAACACGGGAAAAACAAACCCAATACAAACCCAATTCAAACCCAATACAAAGCCAATTCAAAGCCAATACAAACCCAAAACGAACCCAATCAAACCCAATTTCAAGCTAAGTGCACTCTCTCCAAGCCCTTTTTGTTTTTCACTTTTCTTTGCCCCGGCTATAATCTGGCCATGCAGACCTGGACGATACAAAAGCTCTTAAACTGGATTACCGAACACTTCACCGATAAGGGCATCGATTCACCTCGCCTGAGTGCCGAATTGCTGCTCAGCCACGTCCTGACAATGGAGCGTATCGAATTGTACACACAATTCGACAAACCCGTTGTCAAAGACCAACGGGACAGATTGCACGATTTAGTGAAACGGGCCGGCCGGCACGAACCTATTTGCTACCTGACCGGAAGGACCGAATTCTATTCTCTCCAATTAGAAGTCTGTCCTGATTGTATGATTCCCCGGCCGGAGACGGAATTACTCGTCGAACGTGCCATCGAATTTTTGCGAAGCCGTGCCGGCACTCAATTCGTCTGCGATTTGTGCACCGGCTGCGGCTGTATCGCCGTCGCAATCGCCAAAAACTCACCCGACGCTCGCATAATCGCGACAGATATCTCTGATGCCGCCCTGAATGTCGCCGCCAAAAACATCGAAAAATACCAGCTAAAAGACCGAATCAGGCTGTTATGCGGCGATTTATTTGAACCGCTTGTCCCCCAATTGGACGTCGACAAATTTGATTTGATTGTTTGCAATCCGCCTTATGTAAGTGCCGCTGAGTTTGAAAAGCTCGACAAAAGTGTAAAAGATTACGAGCCAAAGTTGGCCCTGTTCGCAGGAGACGATGGCCTAAATATTTACCGCAGAGTAATCGAAAAGGCCGCTCAGTTTCTCAAACCCGATGCCGCACTGATGTTGGAAATTGGTTTCACGCAAGGGCCGGCAATTAAGGAGCTGCTCGAACAGGCCGGTGCTTTTGCCGAAATCAAAATCGAAAAAGACCTCCGCGACAACGACCGTATCGCAGCCGCCATAAAGATATCATCCTGACCTGGTCTAAGAGCTTATCCGAATAACCGGGTCGTTATGAGGCCGAGCGAAAAGTTCGAGGCCAAGGCGGCAGGCCAAAAATGCTCGGAGGCGTGGTTTTCTCCACGTTGAGAACGTTTTTGGCTGACAACGCAGGCATCGGGCTTTGCAGCCGGCCGCAATAGAGCAGGTTATTTGGATAGGCTCTAAGCCCGAAGTGAGCGTTAAGGGCCGAGGGTAGTGACCAAGAGCCGGGCAAATTTTTACAATAAAGCGATATTTAGGCAAAATATGTTGAAACAATAAAACCATTCATCTAAAATCCAACGAACTGTTATCAAGGGTTTGAGGATTTTAGAGGTTAAGATATGTATATCATACCGGCAATCGACCTGCTGGACGGTAAATGCGTCAGACTTATTCAGGGCGAATATCACCGCCAGATAACCTACGAGAACGACCCCGTCAAGCAGGCGCGGGAATTTAGGCAGGCCGGAGCAGAGTGGCTGCATATCGTCGATCTGGACGGGGCCCGGCTCGGCAGGCCGGTTAATACCGATACAATATCAGCCATAGCGGCTCCCGGACAACTTAAAATCGAGGTTGGCGGCGGACTGCGCGACGAAGCCTCCGTAAAACAACTCCTCGATATGGGCGTCGAAAGGGTGATAATCGGCACAAAAGCCGTGAGCGACTTCAAGTGGTTCGCCCAGTGCGCCGAGAAGTTCAGCGGTAAAATTGTACTCGGCCTTGATGCACGAGGCTCAAAAGTTGCCAGTCACGGCTGGACAAAAGACAGCGCGACAGACCTGTTGGAGTTCGCAGCCGAAGCGGCGAAAC
>JAUXAB010000021.1 GCA_030615025.1 Phycisphaerae bacterium
ATTGATTTGGGCTAAACAGCCGGCATCTTCGTCTTCCATATACTTAAGGCCCTTGACTGATGAACCTGCCGAACAGGCTGTCCGCAAGGCCATCCTCGCCGTCGCCGAGACTGACAACCGGGACTCTACTCGAACCGAGCACCAAAAACAGCCGAGCATTCCAATTGCCGAATTGTCGCCGAAAAGCAAACCGGCCACAAAAACACAAATAAAAAATTAGCCTCGAAATGGCAATGGAAAATCAAAGCTCAAAATGCAAAGTGCAAAACCACAGTGCAAAAATCAAAAACTTTTGAACTTTATTCATTGTTCATTGTTCGTAGTTCGTAGTCTACGAACTATGAACTCATAACCACGAACTCATGAAGGAAGCACAAACGGTGTCGCACAAAATTGTATCCAAAAGGAAGCTTAGCGAGAACGTTTTCACCGCCGAAATCGAAGCCTCGCTTATTGCGCAGGCAGGAAAGCCGGGCCAGTTTGTCATTATCAGCATAAACAGCGAATACAGTGAGCGAATTCCTCTGACAATCGCCGATGCCGACCCCGAAAAGGGCACTATCCGTCTCATTTGGCAGCGCGTCGGTAAAACCACCGCCGAATTGGCCGATATGAAGGCAGACGAGAAAATCGCCAACGTCGTCGGACCGTTGGGCAAGCCTACCCATATCGAAAATCTTGGCACCGTCGCTTGTGTCGGCGGCGGAATCGGCAACGCCCCATTACTGCCTATTACAAAGGCCCTGAAAAAAGCCGGCAACAAAATCATCAGCATACTCGGAGCACGAACCAAGGATTTGCTTATTCTCGAAGATGAATTCGACCGGATAAGCAACGAGCTGATAGTTACAACTGATGACGGTTCATACGGACGAAAAGCTCTGGTAACCGAACCGCTAAAAGAACTCTGTCAGCGCGACCAAAAGCCGAATCAGGCCTTTGTAATCAGCCCGGCTATAATGATGAAGTTCTGCTGCGAGGTTACAAGGAAATTTAACATTCCTACACAGGTCTCGCTAAACACCATTATGGTTGACGCTACAGGTATGTGCGGCGGCTGCCGCGTCGAAATTGACGGAAAACCGAAATTCGTATGTGTCGACGGCCCGGAGTTCGACGGCCATAAAGTCAACTTCGACTTGATGATGAAAAGATTGGATGCCTATAAAGACCAGGAACAAAAGGCATACGAACAGTATAAAGAACACAGATGCAAAATAGGCCTGGACAAATAGAATATTGAATATGGACTGTTTTTAACGTTTTTTCCAATTATCAATAATCAACTCTTAGGGACTCGTTACAGTGACGGACGAAGAAAGACAGGAGCTTCTAAAAAAGCAGAAAACAGATAAGCTTACACCCGCCGACAGATACAAAATCCCTCCTCAGGATATGCCCGAGCAGGACCCCGTCAAAAGAAGAAGCAACGTCAACGAAGTAGCGACCGGGTATACCGAAACGCACGCTCGACTCGAAGCAATGCGCTGTCTGCAGTGCAAAAAAGCCCCCTGTATCAAGGGCTGTCCTGTCCAGATAAAGATACAGGATTTTGTAGCGGCTATTTGCGATGGCGATTTCAAAAAAGCCCTTGCCGTCATCAAGGAAAACTCACTTTTGCCGGCCGTTTGTGGCCGGGTTTGTCCGCAGGAAGTCCAGTGCCAGCAAACGTGCACAGTCGGCCTAAAATTCAAGGACCCCACTAAGGCCGTTTCAATCGGCCGACTGGAAAGATTTGTTGCTGACCTCGACCAGGAAGAGATCATTCCGACCGTCGCACCAGAGACCGGAATGAAAGTCGCTGTGATTGGCTCAGGCCCCGGAGGTATCGTCACCGCTGCTGATACCAGAAGAGCCGGCCACGATGTCACTATATTCGAGGCCTTCCATAAAACCGGCGGCGTGTTGGTCTATGGAATCCCGGAATTCAGACTTCCTAAAGCCATCGTACAAAAGGAAATCGACGTCCTTACCGAAATGGGTGTCAAAATCGTCTGCAATTTCGTCGTCGGCAGGACAAGAACCATCGAGCAATTGATGAAGGAAGATGGCTTCGATGCAGTCTATATTGGCGTCGGAGCCGGTCTGCCGAGGTTTATGGGTATCGAAGGCGAGTCTCTTGTCGGCGTATTTAGTGCCAACGAATACCTCACGCGTGCAAATCTTATGAAGGCATACGACTTCGGCAAAGGTGCCGATACCCCGATCGTCCGCTCAAAGAAAGTCGCCGTCATCGGCGGCGGCAACGTCGCTATGGACTCGGCCAGAACGGCCGTCAGACTCGGAGCAGAAAAGGTCTATCTGGTCTATCGAAGAACCGAAAAGGAAATGCCTGCTCGAATTGAAGAAGTCCATCATGCAAAGCAAGAGGGTGTCGAATTTCACATATTGCAAAGCCCAAAACGGGTAATCGGCGATCAAAACAGCCGCGTAACTGCAATCGAGTGTCTGAAGTATCGGCTCGGCGAGCCGGACGAGTCCGGCCGGCGAAGGCCTATCCCTATAGAAGGCTCAGAGTTCCAAATCGATGTTGACACTTGTATCATAGCGATTGGCAATATTGCAAATCCGTTGATTCGCCAGACCACCGCTGGCCTGGAGTTCAACAAGTGGGGAAATATCCTTGTTGATGAAAACTGCAAAACCTCATTGGACGGTGTTTATGCCGGCGGAGACATCGTCCTCGGCGCCGCCACCGTAATCCTCGCAATGGGCCAGGGCCGAATCGCCGCCGCCGCCATAAACGATTACTTAGCGAAGAAGAAACAAAAATCCTAAGAAAATCAGTCTCTTCGCTTTCAAATCAGGGCATAGCTGTCGTCGTCCATCCACTATTTCTTTGGCTTTGATGTTGGCGGTGCCTTCGGCGATTTGCCGAGGACCTGCTCCATCTTTTCTGCTCTCAGCTTCTTTAATTCTTCCGTCAAATCACTTTCGCGCAGCATAAATTCAATAAAATACTTTCCGCCATCCATGGGGATACTTATCTTGCCGACATAACCCTCACCGCCAGATGTCTTCGCGGCCCCAAGGCCCAAGCCGGCAGACGGCTCTGGCCCTTTTATCTTTATGTAATTACCATTAAAATCGATATCCACTTCTCCATCTATGGAACTTACTATATTCCGCAGGGCCTGGCTGAGCTTTATATTTTGCATGTTAACAACTATTATCTCTTCTAACCATGAAGGGTAGGCCTTGACTACAAACAGCTCCATACCGGTCCACCCGGCAAGCCTTTGGATTATCACATCTGCGCTTTCATCTTTAAAGGAAATATCAACCACCTGGTCAAGCACCGCTTCCCGAAAATCCTCCTCAATAACAACTCTTATCACAGGAACCTGATTAGGGAAATCCATTCCAGAGACATACCAATAAGGTGTATTTCGTTCATTACCTGCCTGCTCCAACAAAATAGCAAGCGTTACAGGCAAGAACCATTCATCAATCGCCATTCCACTAACTATCTCACATATTATTTCAGGTATATCATACGGCACAAAAGAGATTTCTCCAACGCTCCTTCTTATCATTGACACGACGTCCCCTGGAGATACCTCGCCTTCAAATGTTATATTCACAGAATAGATTTTCTTGAGCAGCTCAAGTTGTTTAGTGGTGGGTCTGCCAAGAATATGCTCTAATTCCTGCCGGGGATATATAGTAATCTCCTCACTACCCACTGCGTAGCGCATGAACAACGCGTTCAGCATTTCTGTCAAACTATCGGCCAAAGGCCCACTCAGTGATATCGACAACCTGGTAGCCTCTCCGTAGGGCAGCTTCCACACCGCCTCATCCGACAAAACAATTTTTACTTCTGCTGTTTCCCCGATTTTTTTTAGGGCCTGGGCGATAGTAACATCATTTAATTGAATCTTCGCGTCCTTGCTGAGTTTTTCCTGCAATTGCAGCTTATCTGCCCGCACATAGCCGGCCCCAATACCAATTATGACAACCGCAATTATCATTTTTCTTAAACTAATCGCTTTCATATTTGTCTCCTTTATCTCAGAATTCTTATTTACAACAAACAGGCAAAATCATTTTCGTCTCTACTTATACCATTATCCGCCAGCACCGGTTCCGGCATACGGATTATTATCCACGCCGCCCGGCTGCCATTTTTCTCTTTATCTCCATTGGCATCAATTATCTTAATATCGCACTTCGCCACCCTTTTCAGACTTATTCCCCCCCCAACCATCACCGTTGCTTTAGCAGATGTGTGTTTAATCTCAACTTTTGCTGACCCTTTGCTCTCAACAAACTTGACTACCGCTCTTCCCCTATTCTCAAATCGTACTGTTGTCGGCGTATCCGTTCTAACGGCCACGAGGACAAACACAACTGCCGCAGCGGCAGCAAAACCTGCTGCTATCTTGAAGACGGTTCGGAATCTGAGCCGAGAAGTTGTGCTCTGCCGGGCCTGGTCCAGTCGTCTCGATATGGCTGTGTTCAATCTGTCCCAGTCAACAGCCTCCAACTGCTCGGTAGTATTGCGCTCGATAAGCAAATCTATTTGTTCGTTCTTGTCTTTCATTTCCTGCTCTCACTAAAATCGAATCCGCACTCATAAATGGTCTTTCAACAGGCCTTTTAGCTTCTGCCTTGCCCGAAAGACATGCCACCTTGCCGCCTCAACCGAACAGCCCATAATTTCAGATACTTGTCTATGTGACAAATCCTTCAATCCAAAAAGTGCTATCGCCTTAGCTTCTTTTTTCGACAGTTTCAACATCGCCTGCTGGATTGCTTCTTTCAACTCCCGGGCACTGGCCCTCTCGACCGGCGAGAGGTTTTTTTTGTTCTCATAGTAGCCAGCGACCTTTACTTTCTCTGCTCTGCGCTTAGCTGCTCTTGCCCGACTGATTGCCGCGTTGGCAACAATCCGCAGCAGCCAAACCTCGAATCGTTTCGGATTTCTTAATTTGCCGATACCCAGATAAGCCTTAACAAAACCGGCCTGAACAACTTCGGCTGCTTCATTTGCATTGCCCAGCATTCTGACAGCCATACGCATTACACGACGTTGATACAGCCTGACAAGCTTGTCAAACGCGTTTCGGTCTCCTGCCTGGCTGGCCTTAACCAGCCGTTCAATATCACTGGTGTTTGCTTTCTGACCGTCGTTCACAAACATGTCCTCACTGTTATAGACGCGCGAGTCGCTCCAAACGTTAGTAAATTTTTAAAGAAAAATCGTCCCTGCAAGCATAATTTGTATGTCGCTTAAAATGGTTATGTCCGGAACATTCCCATTTTTGAAGTGCTTATCCAGCCAGCCGCATCTAACTCCCTCCCGGCTGTCGAAGTATTTGACAATCTCCCTTTTCTTTAGTAATATTCTTAATTCTGCAATTTCTCAGAATCGTTATAAGTGAATTTACCAGTTAGCAAATAGAATAGTCAATAGAAAATAGTAAATGGAAGTTAAGCCGTTCAAAGCATTTAGGTTCGACTCTGACATGGTTGGCGATGTGGGTAGCTGCATTTCTCCCCCGTATGATGTCATCAGTCCGGACCAACAGCAACAGCTCTATGAAAAAAGCAAATATAATATCGTTCGCATAATCAAAGGGAAAACCACCGCTTTTGACAATGACGACAACAATCAGTACACAAGGGCCGCCGACTATCTGAACACATGGATAGAGAAAGGCGTCTTAAAACAGGACCAGGCCGAAACTATCTACGCTTACGTTCAGGATTTCGAGCTGACTGTCGGCCATTTTCGGCGAAGTAGCTTTATTGCTTTAGCCAGGCTCGAAGAATTCGGCAAGACTGTTAGACCTCATGAGGAAACGCTCGATGAGCCAAAAATCGACCGGCTCAACCTCAAAAGAGCAACTGTGGCGAAGTTCGGCCTCGTCTTTATGCTCTATGGGGATGAACAAAAAATCGCAGACAAAATCATTGAAGACACGACCACACAAAAACCGCTTGTTGATTGCCTTGATGAACAAAATGTCCGGCACCGCCTGTTCACTATAAGCGCAAAGGATGACATCGATGCTATTGCCAATATGATGGTCGATAAAGACTGTATCATAGCTGATGGGCATCACCGTTATGAGACGGCTTTGAATTACTACAAAGAGACCGGCAACCCTGCAGCCGCCTATCAAATGACCGCTTTTGTCAATACCCGTCACGCTGGGTTAATCATTTTGGCTACCCACCGCCTTGTCAGTAACCTCGAGAACTTCCGGTTTGAAGAATTTATTGCTGCTCTCAAAGAGAATTTTGTAATTACTGAGTTGCAGTTTGACTCGCCCCTGGCCAAGTCAGACGCCAGGCAAGAGATGTCTGCAAGAGTGATAGCTGAGTGTGACAAGGAAAGAAACGCTTTCGGAATTTACGGCGGAAATAGTGGCTTTTACCTGGCAGTCTTGAAAGACAGGCAAGCGATGGATTCAGCTGCTCCGAATATGAGCGGAGCCTGGAAGTCGCTTGATGTCTCTGTGCTGCATAAATTGGTTCTCGAAAAGCTGTTGGGAATCGGCGAGAAAGAACTGGCAGGCGGTGCCAATATTGAATACGTGAAAGATACTGGCAATGCCGTTGACGAATCAATCGCCAAAGTCGACACCGGTCAGAGGCAACTGGCGTTCTTTGTTAGCCCGCCAAAGATGCAACAGCTAAGGATGGTTACTGCCGCTGGCGAAAAAATGCCGCAAAAGTCGACTTACTTTTATCCCAAAATGTATACCGGCTTGACGATTAACAAATTGTAAAAAATTGTGTAGATTCCCGCTCCCCGATCGGGGTCGAGGACAAGTTTCGCGGGAATGACGAAAAGAAGGGACATCATATATGGTAGATTGGAAAAACCCGCCAAGATTATTCATCCCCGGCCCGGTAAAGGTCAACGAAGATGTTCTGCAGCAGCTTGCACGCCCGACGCTGGGACATCGTGGTAAAGAATATGCTCAGTTACACGCTGAGACCGTCGATATGCTCACAAAAATTCTCTTCACCGAACAGAATGTCTTTTTGTCCACGTCCTCAGCCTCCGGAATTTGGGAAGCGGCTATTCGCAATTGCGTTGGCTTCGACGAGACTGTCCTGTGTACCTGCTGTGGTGCCTTCAGCGACAAGTGGGCAACGGTGGTCAAGAGCTGTGGCAGAAAAGTCGAGGAACTAAAAGTCGATTGGGGCAAACCGATTTTGCCCGAAATGATTGACGAGAAACTCGCAACCGGTAAATGCGCCGCTGTTACCCTTGTGTACAATGAGACAAGCACCGGCCTGACAAATCCGCTCTATGAAGTAAGCGAGATGATGAAAGACAAATATCCCGATGTGCTGGTCTTCGTTGATTCGGTCAGCGCGATGGTTGGCCTGCCTTTGCATTTCGACCAGCTTGGCTGGGATGTAACATTTGCCTCGGTACAGAAAGCATTTGCAATTCCGCCTGGACTGGCTGTAGCTGCGGTAAGCAATAGAGCTTTGGAAAAAAGTAAAGATGTCCCTGGTCGGGGTTATTATTTTGATTTCCAGCTCTTCGCGAAATCAAACGCCAAAAACCAAACCCCTACCACGCCGAATATCCCCCACATTATGGCCTTGAATTATCAGTGTAAAAAGCTGCTCGACGAGGGCATGGAAAAGGTCTGGCAGCGTCATAAGCAAATGGGTGATTTTGTAAGGGCCTGGGCCAAAGAGAAATTTGCCTTATTTTGTGACGAAAAGTATGCCTCTAATACTCTCACAGCGGTTAAAAATACACAAGGCATCAATGTCGCTGAAACTATTAATGCGATACAGCAAAAGCACAATACCGTTTTCGGAAACGGCTACGGCAAGCTAAAAGAGGAAACTTTCCGCATCGCTCACATGGGCGATATTACTCTTGATGACCTCAAAGAGCTCCTCGGCTGGATCGACGACGAAATCGGATGAGATTACTATTGAGCTTTATTAGCTGTTAGCCATATTAAGCCCCTCGTTTCACCGGGGCTTTTCCTTTCTATCCGCCATACGCTAATCATGAGGTTACATGGTAGCTGAATTCAAGTACCTTGGGCGCAACCAGCTTTCGGTAATCATCCATACTCATCCGTATCGCTTTTTCGTGCGAGCCGGCCTGGAACGTGATATGGTCGTCCTTCTCTAAAGTCTTGTCTATAACAGTGGGCAAATCATACAAGTTGCCAAAGGGCGGCTCCGCTCCCAGCTCGCAGTCGTCAAATATTTTCTCGATATCTTTTTCCTCAGCCAGCTTGACTGATTTGGCCCCCAGCTGACTTTTCAAGGCACGCAGGTCAATCTTGTAACACGCTGGAAGGACACACATCACATACTTACCGTCGGCCTTAACAATCACAGGTTTGGCTACGTATTGCCCCGGCTCATGTTCTACTGCCGCCATCTGCTGCGCCGTAAACGCCGGTTCGTGTTTAGTAACCTCGTATTTTACTCCCGACTTGTCTAAAAATTTTATCACTCGCATCTTAAGTCTCCAAAAAATGCCAAGAATCGCCTGACAACAATTTCGTATGCAGTTATTTCTATCTACAAAGATTCGGCGTGTCAATTACTGATATGAAAATTTAGCCCACTCAGGCCAGGAAGCAAGGGCCTGACCGGTGCGAAATGGCTGCTGGTGCCAAGACATGCGCTTATGGCTTTTCCGCGGTTACCCAGGCGGAACCAATCTCCTGCGAGCTGACAACAACCACAGCCTGGACAAATCCTGTGTCTTTTATCATGGAGAGCAATTCACAACGCGAATATGCACCAACCATTATATTGAAAAGCGCAGGTATCAACGGGCCGGTCTTTTCATCATTTAGTAGAAAATCTTGTACTACCAGTAGCCCGCCATGCACCATCGAATCGTACGCTTTCTTAAGCTTTATCTCTCCTTTGCTGCCGGGTCCATGAAGAACATTGGAAAGCAGCACCACATCGTTACCTTCGCCAAAGGCCTCTTTTTCCCAGTCACTCTCTTGGGCGGTCACTCTATCCTGCATTCCTTCCTTGGCAATTACTTCTTTCGCAATCGCTATAGTTTCGGGAAGGTCAAAAACCACGGCTTTCAACTGGGGATAGCGCCTACAAGCAGCAATTGAATACGTTCCCGGCCCACCGCCTACGTCCAAGAGTTTTCTTCGTCCAGCCAGGTCAATGCTGTCTGTGAATACCTCAGCACGCCCGGCAACGGCAATATTGTGCATGCCCATAATAAAGTTTCTATGTTCATCCGCCTGTTTATCCTTGGGCGCAGCCGCTATGCGAATATCATCCTCCAGGCTGTTCCAAAAATTCCACACGGTGGCAGAGTGAGCGATAATATTCCCCTGGTAAAGTTTCTGGCCTCGCACAAGATACGTCTTTGCGAGTTCGGTATTCTTGTATCGGCCGCCGCGTTTTTTGAGCAGTCCCATTGCCGTGCAGGCTATCAGCAGTTTCTCGGTCATATCAGGTTTGGTGTGGCATTCTTGGCATAGCTCTTCTGAAGACATTTCCTTCTCGGAAAGCGCGGTAAATATGTCTATCTTGTTTGCGACATGTAATACCTGAGCTGCTCTATAACCCCAGCTCAGATCATACAGCGCTGTGACCTTATCATTCATATTACTTTTTGTCCTCAGATAAGCTTCACCTTTTTTGCCGGAACATATGCTAAGATAGCACAGGCTTGGCACTGTTATTTAATACCACTTTCCGGCACAATTGGTTTCCATTGCACCTTCGCAGCACCAAGCAGAGTGCCGGTCGCATAGCCCAAATCAACGAGTGCTATTTGATACTCCGCCAGTGCCAGGATTTCGGCGCTCTGGGCATCGGCAAACTTGGTTTGTGCATCAAGTACGTCGGTGGATGTCCGCAGGCCGAGTTCAAACTGCCTCTTCTCGGCTTCAAACAGGCGCCCTGTCAGAATCGCATTTTGCCTGCTCGCCAGAATACGCTGCCAGTTCGCCTCAAGCTGGTCAATGGCATTCAGTACCTCAATTTCTATAAGTGCGCTGCGATTGTCGCGAGTGGCCAATCGCTGCCTCCGCTGATAAAACGCCTGACGCAAACGACTCTTGGCCGCCTCATTTCCCAACGGTATCAATAGTTGCAGGCCAAATCGATGGTCCTCAAACCTCTTATCGGAAAGTAAATCAAACGAATCGTCCCTCGTTGCCCCCAGACCGCTTATATTATACGTATAATCCATCGTAACCAGAGGAAGCGCCTGGTTGCGCATGTAATCAATCGTACTGATATCCTCTGCGATTTGCAGCTCCAGCTCGAGTAGTTCCATACGATTCTCAATAGCTGTTGCCACCAGCCGATGCTTTGCCAATTCATAATGAATTGGGTCCGGCTTAGTAGCGGGTATCAACACCGTAGGTATTTGCATTTCCAGCCCCACCTTATTAAGTATCCGCTTAAGGTCGCGCTCTCGGTCGCGCAAATTATTCTCGGCAACGATAATAGCTTCAAGCCGCTGCGCCGCCCCTGCCTCAGCGCGAATAATCTCTATCTGCGACCTCTCTCCGGAAAGGACGAAACGACGGGCCTGTTCAAGCTGAGCGTTGGCCAGGTCATATTCCTTTTTGCGCACCTCCAATTCTCTCCTGGCCGCATAAAGTCGCCAGTACACGCGGTCCACAGCAGCAATGACGCGTATGACCTCAAGTTTCGTTCGAGCGTCGGTTATCTGACGCTCATACTCAGCGATGCGAATGGCGTAAGTATTAGCCCGGTTGCCAGCATTTCGCAGAAGTGGTTGACTAATCGAAACTGAAAGGTTTGAACTGTAAGAAGGGTTAAAGGTTGCCCAAGTAGAGTCCGTTTTAGTGCGCCTGTCAGCCAGGTCAAAGGTGACAGTTCCACCGGTTCGCAAAGGCACCCGGACGCCAAGGTTCGTGTAGGAATAATCTACCTTCGAGCCCGCAATATCAATTCTTGACGCAACAGGCGTATCGGTTTTGGTATATCCTATATTGGAAAAAAACGCTGCCTCAAACTTGGCCTCTTCTTCACTGACCCGCTCGGCGGCAATGGCAGGACTGATAAGTTGCACCTTAAGGTCGAGGTTATTCTCCAGCGCCAGGGCCCGACATTGCTCAAGTGTAAACTCAAGCTCCTCTGGCGGCCCTCGCACTTCATTCACATCCGCCTGCTCCTTTTCTTCGTCCTTCATCTGCTCTAAATCAAGCGTCTCTACTTGTCGCAATTTCTTAGGCGGAATCTTGATTTCGTAAAATTGCTCGTCACCAGGAAACTGTTCGCAGCCTGCCAATAAAAATAGTCCGAGCCCAGCAAAAACCACAAAGCAATACATAACGATTGAAAATTGACGATTGTAAATTGAAGATTGATTATTCATGTCTAAGTGCCTCAATAGGGTCAAGTCTGGCGGCCTTAATCGCCGGAAACATTCCAAAAAAGATACCAACGGACCCGGCAAAACCAAATGAAAGTAATATTGCCCACGCCGGGATGTACGTCAATTCCAGAACAGGGTTTATGCCTGATATCACTAAAGTTAGACACTGACCGATGCCAACGCCCACAAGCCCCCCGATAAAACACAAAACCACCGCTTCAATCAAGAACTGAGTTAGAATTGCAGATTTTTTAGCGCCCACTGCTTTGCGAAGCCCTATTTCCCTGGTTCGTTCCGATACTGAGACAAGCATGATATTCATAATGCCGACCCCGCCGACCAGCAGAGAAATGCCCACAATGCCGCCCGCCACCAGTGTGACCATGAGTGCTATGCTATTGAATGTCTCCATAAACCTTTTTACCGACTCAATTCGAAATGTATCCGGTTCACCCGGCCTGATATTACGTGTGCGTCGAAGGAAGAATCTTATCTCGGCCTGGGCCTCCTCCGTAACTTCAGTTCCCTTGCTTGCTGCAAAAGCCGCGATCCATGGCCTTCCCATTTTGAAGGTCGTTTTAAACGGAATGAACACCTCATAGTGCTCTTGGCCACTTTCCCCAAACTGTAATTCAGGCTGGCGTTCGATAACACCGACGATGCGAAAGGCATAATGGCCTATCCGAATTGATTGGCCAATGCAATCGCGGTCAAGACGAAGTTCATCACGCAACTTGGGGTCAATCAGGCACACCGGACGTACCTGCATATCATCAATAACGGAAAATGTCCGCCCGAGCACAACCGGCCGGCTTTGGATCTCATGATAGGCAGCCTCGATACCCGTGACCTCAACATTTTCAGCCGACTTTTCACGGTAATGAGCTGTATGTCGTCCGATTCCAGCTATCCGGCTGAAACGCTCTACCGAAGGACAATGTTCAAGCATATCGTCAAAGTGTTCGGGTAAAAACCGGATAGTCCACCACGATGCATGACGCATTGACCCTTTATCAGGCCGCGTGGGTAAAATAAATATAGTGTTAGTGCCGAAGGATTCCACCTGAGTCAACACTTTGGCCTTTAGCCCCGTAAGAGCCGCAATAACTGCGGTTACCGAAGCGACCCCGATTACAATGCCAATTGTTGTAAGTACCGACCTGGTTTTGTTCGTCCAGATTTGTCCCAGCGCAAGATACACACTCTGATAAAAAAGGCGTAAAAAAGCCGCAGACACCCGTATCACAGCTATCATTCCAGCTCCTCCCGCACAACGTTTTGCATCACCTTCTTATACGCGGGGTCTTGGTCTCTGGGTAGGTCACTGTGAATCAGTCCGTCTCTCATACGAATTATTCGCTTGGCGTGACGCGCCACGTGCTCTTCGTGCGTTACTATAACGATGGTTTGTCCTTCTTGATGAAGCTGGTCAAACAGTTTGAGTATGCCCTCGCTTGTTTTGCTGTCGAGATTGCCGGTCGGTTCGTCCGCCAGCAGAATACTCGGGTTACAGACAAGGGCCCTGGCGATAGCCACCCGTTGTTTTTCACCTCCTGAAAGCTGGTTCGGCCTATGCTTTATCCGGTCTTCCAGCCCCACTCGCTCCAGCACATTCTTGGCACGCTTACGCCGAGACCACCACCCATTTCGTGAATAAATCAACGGCATCTCAACATTCTTAAGCGCACTTAACCGTCCAAGCAGCTCAAAAGTCTGAAAAACAAACCCAATTCGTTCATTGCGAATGCGAGCCAATGCTGCGTCACTCATTTTTGTCGTATCTTGGCCATCCAGCTCGTAGTATCCTGATGTGGCTTGGTCCAGGCACCCCAGCACGTTCATCAGCGTGCTCTTACCTGACCCGGAGGGCCCCATCACCGCAACGTATTCGTTTTCCCATAGCTCCAGGCTAATTCCGTCAAGCGCATGGATACGTTCCACACCCACTTTGTAGATCTTTATGACATTCTGAAGTCGAATTATTAGTTTTTCAGTTTTGTCCGCCATCGTTTGCATCTTTAGCGTCATTTACGTCGGCCCTGGTTTTAGCATTTTTCTGGGTTCCCATTTTGCGATCTGTTTGCAAAATGGGGTCCCTCTTCTGCGCCTTTACTTCGCGTTCATCTTGTATTTTCTGGTCGTGCTTAAGCTTTTCGAGCACTTTATACGGCCCAACCACTATCTTGTCTTCCTCTGTGATCCCCTCCTTTATTATGGTATGAGTCAGGTCACTTTGCCCAATCTTAATCGGTGTTACCACCGCTTTGCCATCAATGTAACGATAAACCACCGTCGCATAGGTCTTGGCAGTGTCCACATGGGGAGAGTTCTCGCGAATCTCCAGAGGCAGACTATCAATCTCTTGGCCCAACACCGCCTGAGTAGGCACCTTAAGAACATCCGTGTGTTTGCGCGTCTCAATATCCACATGCGCCGTCAAGCCCGAGTGCAGCTTCTGGTCAACACCCTCAAGCAGTATTTCTGTTCTGTAATATTTCGTATTGCTCCAGGTCATCATATGTGCCAAAGCAATCGAATCAACCACGCCGGTAAACTTACGGTCAGGATAAGCATCCACGTGGATCGTAGCCTTCTGGCCGGCCTTCAATTTCCCGACATCCGCCTCATCAACCTGTGCTACAATCAGCATCGCAGACAGGTCCGCCACTACCATAATCACCGTCCCCGGATTATTCATTGTTCCGGTAATCACAAGCTCGCCGACTTCGGCATTAAGCCGTGTCACCACACCGTCGATAGGTGAGGTGATAGTCGTGTAGTTAAGGGCCTCTCGTGCCTGGGTAATCCTTGCGTCAGCCGCTTCAAGATTGTGTTTCAACACCACTAAATTCAACTTCGCCGCATCCAGCGTATGCTCGGCGGCGGCATATTGTGCCTTGAGGTCATCAACTTTAAGCTGAGTCTGGTCGAAAGTGGCCTGACTGATGTCCTGCGATTCAAGCAGCCCTTTCTGACGCTCCATGTCCCGCTCGGCCTGTTTGACCGAAGCTTCAAGGCCCACAAGACTCGCTTTCTGACCGGCGACCCTTGCTTTTTCAACTTCAATTTGGACCGACTGCGCAGCGCGACCGGCCTTGGCCGAAAGCAATTGACTCTCTAAGTTCTTCGCATCCAACTGCACGAGCACAGACGCCGGTACCGGCGGATCCGCATCGCTATCACCACAAGTTACGCGTTCTCCTTCCTCATACGGCAGCTCTATAATCCGTGCCATAACTTTTGCGCTTATCTCCACCTTCGTTTTGGGCTCAATCTCGCCGGGAGCGCTGACAAACTCAATCAATTCCCCTCGCTGCGCCTGTTCGACGCGGACCACCACACCCTTGCGTGAAGCGTTGATTTTTCTCCAGATCAGCATCCCAACCACAGAAACAACCAACAGCGTTACAACAACCGTGATAATAATTATGTGAGATTTCTTCACGCTAAGCCCTTTCCTGCTCAAAAATTAACATCGACAAAAGGTTCAATTGCCGACTGCCCATTATAATATATACGCATAGTTGCACAATTAGTTACAATCCATCCGGGAAAAACGCCTTTTACTCCGCTTTGGGACGCCTTTCGGCGGTGCTCAGGAACCTCGTGAACTGCATAAGGTTGGGACGACCTTTGTAATAACTATGTGGTATTTCTTCATGCAAAGACCTTTCGGACAAAAACAATGCGTCTTTATTTCGTCTTTATTTAAGGTACTGATGTTTTTTCTCTCATCCTTCTGTGCTTTGGGACCGACCCAAAGTGATGCCATTATGTGCTTTTACACCTTGCTGTCAAGAATATTCAGGCCGGTTCCTGGAGTGCCTGTGGAGCATCGCCTGTGTTTACGCACCAGTTTTTTCTATTGCCTTTGTATCAAAAAATCTTTGACACCGTGAACTTCTTGGTAATAAAATCGTATAAAATTGCCGAAAACGTTTTTATTGATGTCGAATTGTCGGCTTTGACAACCGTTCTGTACGTCTAAAGAATAGGATTGGGAGGTTAGAATGCGAATTATCAGTTTCAGACAGGAAAAGACTTGCTCACACTATCGTGTAATTTCAGTTCTCCTTGTATTTTTGCTCTTTATTGCGCCGCTACCGGCCCTTGCGGAGGATGCCGGCATAGATGCTCTGCGTCAGGTCGGTAAGGCTTTTGCTACAATAGCCGAGAAGGCCTCACCAGCCGTAGTTGGTGTCAAGGCCGAAAAGACCATCATGTACGAGCCCCCAACATTCCGGGAATGGCCTTTTGGTGACTCATTTGACCCGTTTGACGATGATATCTTCGACCGTTTCTTCCGTTGGAACTTCCCTCGACGGCGCGCACCCCAGCAGCGCAAATACCGGCGGACGGCAGAAGGCTCAGGTTTTATTATCTCTCCCGATGGCCATATCTTAACAAACAATCATCTCGTCGGTGATGCTGAAAAAGTTATGGTCAAAGTGGGGGAAGACCCAGAGGTTGAAGCAGAGATTATCGGCACAGACCCCGAGTCAGATGTCGCTGTCATAAAAATCGATGCGAATAACCTACCCTACCTTGAACTGGCCGACTCCGATGAGCTCGAAGTCGGCGAATGGGTCGTTGCTATCGGCAACCCCTTCCGCCTCAGCCGCACCGTTACCGCCGGCATCGTAAGTGCCAAGGGAAGAAGTGGTTTCCGTCTTGCCGAGTTTGAAGATTACATCCAGACCGATGCTGCGATAAACCCCGGCAATTCCGGCGGACCGCTGCTTAACCTCGATGCAAAAGTAGTCGGTATTAACACATTTATCATCTCACAGACCGGAGGATACATGGGTATCGGTTTTGCTATACCTATCAATATGGCTAAATTCGCCTATGAACGGCTCGTTGAAGGAAAAGCCGTTGAAAGAGGATACCTCGGTATCTACTACGAACAGCTAACACCGGAATCCGCCGCCGCCTTCGGATTAGATGAAGATACCAAAGGCATCGCCATTGCGCAGGTTATTGAGGACTCCGCCGCTGAAAAAGCCGGGCTAAAACGATACGATGTCATTGTTGAGTTGGACGGACAGCCGGTGGAAAACGGAAATCAGTTCCTAAACCGAGTCGCAATGCTAAAGCCCGGCACCAAAGTAAAAATAGGCATAATCCGCGACGGAAAACGAAAGACCCTTACTGCTAAACTTGGCAAACGCCCGTCAAAGGCCGGAACAACCGACACTCAGCCGGAGACGCTCGAGGAATTGGGATTTAGCGTCAGAAATCTCACCGACGAGTTGGCCGACCGACTCGGCTTCCAGACTCTGACAGGTGTTGTCGTTACCAGAGTCGAGTCCGGCTCGCAAGCTGAAAAGAAAGGTATCGCCGTTGGTATGCTGATTATGGAAGTTAACCGAAAGCCGGTGAAAAACACTAAGGAGTTTGACGAAGCCATAGAAAAGGCCGGCAAAGAAGGAAGCGTGCTGCTATTAGTTAATGATGGACGCTACACGCGATTCGTTGTACTGAAACTGCCCAACAAATAAACTTATTTTTCAGCTAAGGAAAAATACAGGCCAATAACGCAGATGCTTATTGGCCTGTTTTTTTATTCCCTGATAATGGGCCATTAAGGCCTGAAATGCCTCTGGCTATTGTGTTTTCCCGGCAAAAACATTATACTATTTGCTGGTTTTGGCTTTGAAAGTTTGGTGGGCAGTCCCGATATTTTGGCTGCCCATTACTTATGTGTTCGTATTTTGCAACTTATTGCAAAATAGGGTCCTGTATGTATGAAGAGTGGTTCAGGAGATATAAATATGGGTTGTAATTTGGCAATCGCAGGAGTAACGGGAGCTGTTGGACAGGAATTTCTGAAAATCCTGGAACACCGTGACTTCCCGTTCGATTTTCTCAAAGTGCTTGCAAGCAGCCGCTCGGCTGGTAAGAAAATCGAATTCAAAGGCAAGGAATATATCGTCGAAGAATTGACCAAAAACAGCTTTGACCGCATCGATATCGCATTGTTCAGCGCCGGCGCAGCGCGAAGTAAAGAATTTGCCCCCGCCGCGGTAGGAGCCGGAGTGGTCGTGGTCGATAATACCTCGGCCTTTAGAATGGACCCGGATGTCCCGCTTGTCGTTCCGGAAATAAATCCAGAAAAAATCCAGGAACATAAAGGCATAATCGCAAATCCGAACTGCTCGACAATTATTGCCATCGTCCCGGTCTGGCCTTTGCATAAGGCAAATCCGGTCAAACGAATGGTCGTCAGTACCTACCAGTCCGCCAGCGGAGCTGGAATGAAAGCGATGCTCGAACTGGAAAAACAAACGCGTGAAATTCTCGACGGAAAAGAACCAACCTGCGAGGCCTTTCCCTATCAAATCGCATTTAACGTCTTCAGCCATAATTCAGCTCTCGATGCTAACGGCTACAACGCCGAAGAGGTAAAGATGGTAAAAGAGACCGGAAAGATTTTTGACTGCCCCGATATCGCAATTACCTGCACCTGCATTCGTGTCCCCGTATTGAGGGCCCACTGCGAGAGTATCAATCTTGAATTTGCCGACCCGATTATACCCGACCAGGTCAGGGACCTGCTGAGCACCGCGCCGGGAGTTTCACTGATTGACGACCGCGAAAACAATCGTTTCCCAATGCCGATTGACGCCACCGGCAAGGATGATGTCTTCGTTGGCCGAATCCGTCAGGATGACTCGATACCTGACAATCGCGGTATTAATCTTTGGGTCGCCGGCGACCAGTTGCGAAAAGGCGCAGCCCTAAACGCCGTCCAAATTGCAGAAAGGTTGCTCTAATTAGCCGCCCCGTTAGAGACCCAAAGGAAAAAGTCTCTAATGGGGCAAAGAAAAAAGTCTCTAACGGGGCCCACAATGGCCGTTCGCAACATAAAACTAACGATTATCTACGATGGCAGCGAATATCACGGCTGGCAAATCCAGCCCGGACAGAGGACCATTCAGGGCACGCTTACCGAGGCAATCCAAAATCTGGTCGGCTGTAAAGTTCAGGTCTTTGGTGCAAGCAGAACCGATGCCGGTGTAAGCGCTCTGGGTCAGGTTGCCCTTGTGCAAATCGATTCAGCCATACCAGTCGAAAATCTCGCCAGGGTGATTACGCACAGACTCCCCTCTGATATTGCAGTTACCGAGGCAGTTGAAGTCCCACAGGGCTTTGATCTGATAGGTGCGGTCAAAAGCAAATTGTACCACTATACGATTTTTACAGGCCGGCTCCGGCCGGTCCTGCAAATAAGGCACTGCTGGCATCTGCCCGCCCCGTTAGAAATTCCACAAAAGGAGCCCAAACCCCAAAAAGGACAATTTCTAACGGGGCCCGCAAAACTTGATATTGCTGCTATGGCTCAGGCAGCAGCAATGCTGGTCGGCAAAAAGGATTTCAAGTCCTTCGCATCGGCAGCGGATAAGCGGCAGACTTCAGTGAGAACTATTTTTCGCTGCGATGTTAACCGGGATGATGATTGGGTATACATTGATGTCGAAGGCGATAGCTTCTTGTATAATATGGTCAGAAATATCGTCGGTACTCTCGTCGAAGTCGGCATCGGCAGGCAGAAACCCGAAAAAATAAATGAAATTCTTGAAGTAAAAGACCGGACTGCGGCGGGACCAATAGCACCCGCCGCCGGTCTGTGCCTGATGTGGATTAAGTATTGAAAATCGTTCACATAATAACAAGATTGATTTTAGGCGGAGCGCAGGAAAACACTCTTATCACCTGCAAACTCTTAGCACAGCGGGGACACGATGTCACGCTCATCACCGGCCCCGCCACAGGCCCCGAAGGCGAGCTCTTCAATCAGACAAAGAATCAAAAGTATGATGTAATCGTTGTCCCCAAACTTATTCGCGCAATTTGCCCTTTATATGACACTTTAAGTTACCACCAAATCAAAAAATATCTCAAGCATCTCCAGCCTGACATTGTTCACACGCATTCAGCTAAGGCGGGTATATTAGGCAGATTTGCGGGCTACGGCCTAAAAGGAAAATGGGGAGGGAATTTGCCTGCGGTGGTGCACACAATACACGGTCTGGCATTCCACCGGTATCAAAGCGAAACCTTGAATAAATTCTATATTGGCATCGAAAAGGCCGCCGCGAAGCGAACGGATTTTTTCATCAGCGTAGCCGACGCAATGACAGCTCAGGCAAGCGCTGCCGGCATCGGTCAACCCGAGCAGTTTCGCACCGCTTATTCAGCTATCGAGGAAGAGAATTTCTTGCAGCCTATCTTGCAAGAGCGTAAAAAGGATTTCCGGCGAAAATATGAAATACCGAAAGCTGCCATTGTGCTTGTTACAATCGCCCGGCTTTTTATGCTCAAGGGACATAAATATATTATTGAATCATCCAGGCGACTGGCCAAGCGTTTTGACAATGCAGTCTGGCTGTTTGTCGGCGATGGCAACCTTGCCGAGCACTTCAAAAAGCAGGTTCGCGAGTTGGGACTTGCCGACAAAATCAAATTCACCGGTCTTTTGCCGCCAAGTCAGATTCCACTTGCGATACAATCATCGGACATACTCGTGCACTGCTCGCTAAGGGAAGGCCTTGCCCGCGCTTTGCCTCAGGCAATGTTGTGCGGTAAGCCGGCTGTATCCTTCGACGTCGATGGTGCAAAGGAAGTAGTAAATGAAAATACAGGTCGGCTCATCGAGCCGAAGAATGTCCAACAATTGACAAAGGCTTGTGCGGAATTGATAGAAGATAAAGATTTAAGAAACAAACTCGGCGAAACGGGGCGAGAATCTGTGAAAGAAAAATTCGCACCCGAAACAATGGTGGACACTATCGAGGCGGTCTATCAGAAACTGTTACAGAAGTAAATAAACGCAAATCAGGGAATAAGAAGGAGAAAACGCACATGAGTGAGAAATTAAGGTCCTGTTGGCAGAATTGCGGCGGGCTTGATGACAAGAGCCTTCTCGAGGATAAGGAGATTTTAGGCATTGATGCGGCCGAAGATTCTATCGCCCCCTTAGACGATAACACAGTTCATATAAGGGGGCTTATCACACGGTTCGAGTCTTGTTATCATGAGGCAGACAAAGAGGCTGAGATGATTATCCAGGCGATAGGGTCGGGACAACCACCGGCTGAGTCGAATGAACGCCCGCCGCAGCGTAAGCAGGAACTCCAGAACACCCACGATATCCTATCTGCGTGGTGTCAAGATGAACCAACAAGCTGCAAAGACCTCTGCGTAGGGCCTGTCTCCGCCAAAGAATTGTTCGACTGCCTCGGAAAACCAACCGATCTGAAACGCTGGCAGGTTCAGCGAATGATCGATCAACTCAAGTGGGCCCTGGATCGGTCTTATTCTTATCATGTAATGGCCCTGGATATGGATGGATTCGGACAGCCGATTGAGCTCAAGGCCAAAGAGTATTACAAGGATCACCTGGATTTTCTAAATCAAACCACCACAACCATGATCCACTACACGCTGGATGGTAAAGATTCTGAAATGTCACTGGCCCTTGCGATTGACCTGCATTCGCCGTGCAACTGGAACTTCATCGGCAACCTCGTCATACTCCTGAAGGCCATCAATGGCGATCTCCATCCGAAAGAATCCTTTGCTCCTTGTTCGCTAAATGCCAAGCTAACTCCTCTTCGTGACAGATTGAGGATTATTTCGAATACCCTTAAGATTTTTTGCGAAGGCAGCAAAGAAAAACAAGATGTGGATGGCAATATTCTTGCTCTTTTGGGAGCTAAGACAGCCGTAAAGCACTGGCTTGCAGCATCTTTAGATAAAACCATAAGATTGCGGTTGGGGCTTTAGATTTAAGGCCAATTATTTAAAAAGGATAAGAGATATGGATGAAGTGATTGCCTATTGTGGCCTGATTTGTCATACGTGCCCTATCTATCTGGCAACGAGGGAAAAGGACGAAGAGAAAAAATATAAAATGAGAGTTGAGATAGCCCAGCAAATTAAAAAGCACTATGGGCAGGAATGTAAGCCGGAAGATATCACCGACTGTGATGGATGCCGTACGGAAGGTGGAAGACTATTCTGCAAGGAGTGTCAGATCAGAAAGTGTGCAAGGGAAAAGGGCATTGAGAGTTGTGCGAGTTGCACTGGGTATGCCTGCGAAGAACTTAAGAAACTGTTCGCTACGGACCCGGATGCCAGGAAACGATTAGATGAGATAAGAAGCAGACTTTAATTCTACCTGAAATCGGAGAAAAGACATTATGAAAAGTTACAGGAAAGAGCTTTGGTTTAATACAAGAGGGCGGCGGGAATTTATCAATATTACCCCGCAGGTTGAAGAATGCCTGAAAGAAAGCGGCGTCAAGGAAGGTTTTGTGCTCTGCAATGCTATGCACATTACCGCCAGCGTCTTTATCAACGACGACGAATCCGGGCTGCATCACGACTTTGAAGTCTGGCTGGAAAAATTGGCGCCTGAAAAGCCATACTCGCAGTATCGGCATAATGGTTTTGAAGACAACGCTGACGCGCATCTGAAGCGCAGCGTAATGGGCAGAGAAGTGATCGTTGCCGTTACCGGAGGCAAACTTGATTTCGGGCCGTGGGAGCGAATATTTTACGGTGAATTTGACGGCAAAAGAAAAAAAAGGGTGCTGGTAAAAATCATTGGCGAGTGAGTTGGTGACTTGATGGAGTTGTTGGTTTTCTTAGCTGAGGTGGTCGTGATATCGCTTTCAGGCGTGATGGCGCCGGGGCCGATAACGGCTGCGGCTATCGCAATGGGGGCACGCAATCGATTTGCCGGGACACTTATGGCGGTGGGACACGGCATTATCGAGTTTCCACTGATGATTTTGATTATATTGGGGATGGATAAGATACTTAAATCGGCCCCTACCAAGATTGTAATTGGCTTTGCCGGCGGGGCGTTTCTGTTGGTTATGGCAATTCAGATGTTGCGGAGTTTAAGAAGTGCGGAAGGCCAGGAAGTTAAAGTGACCAAGAGTGGACCAATAGTAGCCGGCATAGTACTGTCGGGAGGTAGTCCGCTTTTTCTGGTCTGGTGGGCCAGTGTAGGGTTGAATCTTGCGATTACTGCGGCCGGCTTCGGGATATGGGCCTTTGTGTTATTCGCTATCGTACACTGGCTGTGCGACCTTATCTGGTTTAGTGCCCTGTCGTGGGCAAGTTTCAAAGGCTCAGCGCTGCTTGGCCCGCGAAATCAACGTATTGTTCTGCTGATTTGCTCACTGGCACTGCTTGGCTTCGGCCTGTTTTTCATTTACAATGCCGGCAGCATTTTGATTAAGCTGCTGTCAGGACCGAATTAAGTTTTAACTGTCTTGCTCAACGTTTAGGATTTGTTTTAAGGTGTACTGGGCCAGAGCGTTTCGCTGGGATTGAGTTATTTGCTGCAGACTGTCCGGCTGCTCAGTTGTTGGCTGAGCAAACCCTGCCTTCGCCACAGCTTCGGCAATATCGGACAATTTAATATTTGCCGGGTCTTTTGCTGGCAGAAAACCTGTCTTAGGGTCGGAAGTCTTGGCTATAAGTTCGCTGTCAACAAGATGCTTGAGAATCTTGTCCCCGAACTCGGGGGGTATATCCAATTTGCTGCATATAACCTCCGCCTCGACCGGAGCATCGTTTTTCTCGAAGGCAACAGCAATCTCCCTGACGATATTGATAGCAGTAAGGTCATTGGCGATGAAATACTCCTCCGTCTTTCTGGCAGCGGCAATCTCGGCGGCGTCAAGCGTCTTTAAGTGCTGAGTGGTAAATGTCAACTGCAGGCCGAACAGGACAATGAGCCACGTGATAAAAATCCAGAAGACGCTCAGTGGTATGAGCCCCATAACCCCGTAAACCTTACTGTAAGGGATAAATTCCGTGACGTATTGGCCAAAGCCCCACTTTGCAAAACTCCAGACCAAAGCAGCCACTGCTGCTCCCCAAATAGCCGCCTTTGCCTGAACCTTTGTATTCGGCAAAACAAAGTAAAGCAGGAAAAAGGCGACAGTCGCGACGATATAAGCCAGAAGAGCTGGGGCGATATTTGACAGGACGGTTTCTTGTATCTGTGCCAGAGCAGTATATTTTGTGCTGGCGTACACTCCCAGGCCGAAAAGCAATGGCCCAAGCGTCAGGAGTGCCCAGTAATTGATTATTCGGTGCAGGAAATTCCTGCTGCGAGCGACGTGCCAGATATTGTTAAACGCCCTCTCTATCGTCAACAGCAAAGCCAGCGCAGCCCAGATAACAATTGCGGCACTAAAGAGCGCGATGGAACCTTCATCTAATCTTGTGAGGAAACCTCCGACTGTATTGTCGAGATATTCTGTGAGCGTTATTTTTTCATCCGGTTTTTCGGGGTCCGAGGTATATTCAATAGTTGAGAGATGAAGCTGCTCATAAACTACATTTTTTACTTTCTCGCCTACGTCACTATAAGCGGGGAATAATCGAAATATTAAAAGTAATAAGATGGTCAGCGGGACAATTCCGAAAATTGTATGATATGAGAGGGCGGCGGCCTGCTGACCGGCGCGGTTTTTCCTCAGCAGTCGCGCACAGTGTGACCACAGTTTAATTTGAAAGACCACAAAGCGGCTGGCCCTGCCAAGTTGTGTGGTCGGTGTGGACAAAAGCTTCTTTAACATCTTTGTCCCTTTCAACTTTAAGGGGGTTCCCATCCTAATGTCGTCAATCGGGGTGGGGGTCCTTTACTTAAACAGCTCCTCAAGGAGCTCTAATCCCTTTTCTATTGCTTGCTCCTCAAGTAGTTTGCCGAGGTCAAGTTCAGGCTTGTCGATGGTTCCTTTAAGCGGCAGCGATATCCTTTTGCCGAGGGTCTCTTTACCGACCCTTGCGGTTCTGCCTTTGGTGGTATAAGGCAAAGTTACACTCATATTCAAACTCTTATCCAGCCCGATAACGCCTTTGAAATTGACTGGATTGTCACCGATATCCAGTTGCATATCCTCATATTGAAGCAGGCCATTCTGCAAAACAAATCTTGTTGGATTGATAGTAAAATCCTGTCCGGGTACATTTCTGCCCACTAACGAAAGCATCTGGCCAAGCAAACCCGAGCCTTCCAAACGCATCTGATTTACTGAGATTGTGCCAATCACTTCAATGTCGTTTTTGTCTGTTTTATTCAGCGGTATGACAAGTCGCTCGCAATTAAAATTTGCCACGCCGCTGACATTTAACGCGTTCGCGAAAATTGGGTTTACATACATCAAAAGTCTTCTGGCCATCTCATTATTGATTTGAATATCTTTGACTATCTGGATTGGTCCCGGCGTCTTCAATAGTGCAGGCTTGTCCTTCAAATTCACCTCGCTGGCAAACCTGAATTGACCGTTATTAACTGTCGTCGAAAACGGTGCGATCTTTAGCAAGCCACTTTGGATTTGAATATCTACCTCAGTCGGGCCGATATCTAATCCCATATATTCGGCCTTTTCAAAACCAAGCTTGCCCTTTGTGTTAAGATTGGCCAGGAGCTTATCGGTTTGGCCGGTTGGGTACTCACTGGTGAAACTAATCGTATCTTTTCTTTTTCCCTGCATCGTCAGACCTTGCGGTAAAAATGCAGAAGCAAAATTTCCGATTGCCGACCAGTCATACTCAAGCTGGACTTTTCCTTGCAACTTGGTTTTGCCGGAGTTTACAGCCTGCTGAAAATCACCTTTGATTTTTATGTCGGGACTAATCAATTCGAGCTTTCGGACAGTCCAGTTTTTCCTGGTCGGATTGTAGTCGCCGTCAAAGTTAAGCAGGACCTGGTCCTGGATGAATGGCTGTTTCCCCGGTGATATGAGTTTCAAATTTTTAATTTTCGTGGAGTCGGTTCTGATTGTGTAGATATCCTTTTTGGAACTGACAGAGAGCTGGGATTCTGCGAGTCCGGCCAATTGTATGTCTTTCGGGAAAGATGCAAACATTACGGCAAAAGGCGTGGCCTTTTCCAAATCGACTTTCGCGGAAATGGTCAGCTCCATACCTTTTTCGGCCCTGTTACCTGTCGGAATGAGAGCATCTTTTATATCTACCTGGCCAAAACTTGCCGTGGTCTTTATTGAGTCGATGCTGACAATGCGATTTTTTCGGTTGTAACCAACGGCGAAGTCTATATTGGCCTGCGGCTCAGATACACTTATGCCATCCTTTGACGTTACGCGGAGATTTTTGACCGTTGATGAGCCGACAGCCGTAATTTGTTGCTCTTTGGCAGATATCGTTCCTTTCTCGACGACCTGGCCGGCCACTTGATATTTGCCCATATCCAGGAATTGCCCTAACTGAGTTTGCAAAGCCGACAGGTCGATATCACAAGTGTACTGAAGTGATTCGCTGGTGCCGGAACAATCAAATCTGCCGAATGATGCTGTAATACCGACCTTATCAAAGATTACCTTGTCCTTTTCGGCAGTGATTTCGGCCTCGGCCTTAATAGGTTGCTGCAGAGCTATAGTTTTGCCGTCAACTGTGCCTTTCAGTCCCTCGAGACTTGCGTTGCCAGTGACTTTTCTTTTTCCAGCCTTTGTCTCTGTAGCGACGGTACCGGTCAGTTTGCCGGATGTTACCTTCATTCCCTCTTTCAGGCCCAATGTGTGGGGCATCTGCGAAAGAAGTGACGCCAAGTCACAATCGAAAGTACCCTGCAAGTCGTATTTTGAATCAGCCTTTACAAAATCAGCCAGAGATTTGAATGTGGTCGGCACAACGCCGGTTGCCTGGGCTTTCAACCAGTCAGCCTGAACTTGAAGGTTGTTAATATTTATCAACTCTTTATCGCTGGAAAGTTCTATCTCGACGTCCAGGAAGCTGGTTTTCAGCCTGTCGCCTTTTAGTTTGGGGCTCATTAGGTCCAGGTTCTTTGCTTTGATTGTTCCGCTCAAATTTTCAAATCTACCATCTTTAATTTTACTTTTTATATTTGCCGAGACTCTGCCTTCAGCGTCAAGCTCAACTCCAGCCCACGCAAGAAGTGGCCCTAAAGAGCCGAGGTCCAAATCGTTGACCTCAACAGTCAAATCACCGCTGGTCCCTTTGAAGGTCCAGCCGGTTTGTTCCTTCGCTATAATCTGGCCGTCTGCGCGAATCTTTGACTCTTTACCTTTCTTCACTACAGCCATATCTATATCGAAACTCGTTTGCTGACCCGGCGGACGTAAATTTACTTTTGAGTTTATCTGCGCCAGCTCAACAGTACCAGCCTGTGGGTCTGTTACTTTCAAATTGCCGTCATTGATAACAAGGTCGACTTTTTTGATCGGCAGAGCAATTGGCTCTGATTTTTTACCAGCCGAGGGCTTCTGCCCGGAATCATTGGCTTTCTTTGGCTGCCGAGCTTTGAGATTTATCTCCACTCTCGGCTCATCGATTATCGTTTTCCCTAATGAAAGGCGTCCAAACAAAATGGAGCCATAGTGCGGTTTTGTGGCGATTTGCTTTACCTCAACGAACATCTGGCCGGAACTGTCGTTAAAACTAACATCTGTGACCTTGATGCCCTTGGCCCAGCTCATTGAAAGGCTGGCAAAATCTGTTTTGCCGTCGAGCAAAGCGTTGATTTTGGTCAGTATTATTTTTCGGCCCTTCTCGGATGACACAAAAGCAGGCACAAGAAAAACCACCAACACAATCAAAACGACTATAAGTGCCGATACGGACTTGAGTATTGTTTTCTTCTTCTTTTTTTGTGGCCTGTATTTCAAGTTTCTTTTGGCTTGCATGACCTCGTCCCCCAAAAGAAAGTTAGCTTCCAAATCAGAAATGGCTTTAACTAAAGAGCACAAGGGCCCAAGAATGCAAGATGCTTGTGACTTGTGCACTTTTTGTCAAAGTCAATCGAGCATAATCTCATCCGATTTATTTTTGATTACCAAGTCAACCTTGTCGACGTATTCCTTGGTAACATCATCGACTTGTTTCTTGCCTTTATCCAGATCATCTTCGGTGATAATTTTGTCTTTCTGCTCCTTTTCGAGCTGCTTATTTGCGTCTCTTCGTATATTACGAATACTGACCTTCGCCTGTTCACCCATCTGTTTCGCTTGGCCAACGAGCTGCTTTCTTCTTTCTCCGCTAAGGGGTGGAATATTGAGCCGGATGAGTTTGCCGTCCACGATCGGTGCAATGCTCAAATCGCTGCTTTTGATTGCCTTTTCGATATCTTTGACCGAAGCAGGGTCAAATGGCTTAATCACAACCATATCTACCTGTGGTGTTGCCAGTGTTGCCATCTGTTTCAATGGTGTAGGCGTCCCGTAATAATCAACCTTCATATTCTCAACCAGCCCCGTAGAAGCTCGTCCGGTCCGGACCACTTTTAATTCATCCTGCAGGAATTCAACCACCTTTTTCATTTTGGATTCACTCTCGGAGACTATTTCTTTTGTGGGCATCTGCAACCCCATTTCGTATCGCGATTAGCTTATTCAGTCATTGCGAGGAGCAAAGCGACGAAGCAATCTCCAGTCTAAGATTGAGATTGCCACGCCAACCTTTGGTTGGCTCGCAATGACAAACTACGAACTAATTAGTGTGCCAACCTGCTCGCCGCAAATGGCCTTCGTTATGTTGCCTTTTTTGAAGATATTCAAAACAATAATTGGAATATTATTGTCCCGGCAAAGACTTATTGCCGAATGGTCTATCACTTTAAGATTTTTTTTAAGCACATCATCGTAGGATAATTCTTCGAACAGCGTCGCATCGGGATTTTTTTTGGGGTCATCGCTGTAGACACCATCAACTTTTGTGGCCTTTATAACCAGATCCGCTTTAAGTTCCAAAGCCCTTAAAGCCGCGCAGGTATCAGTAGTAAAGAAGGGATTTCCCGTTCCGCCCGCCAATATCGCTACCCTTCCGAGCTCAAGGTGCCGAAGCGCCTTTCTGCGAATAAACGGCTCACACATCGCCACAACCTCTATTGCGCTCAAGACCCTCGTTGGCTGCCCAAGCTTCTCAAGTGTCTCCTGCAGCGCACAGGCATTGATAATAGTGACTAACATTCCCATATAATCGGCCGTGTTTCTGGGTATATGAGTGACTTTGGAGAAACTCTCTCCTCTAAGGAAATTGCCCGCGCCAACCACGACCGCTACCTCTGGGCCAAGCTTGCATATCTCTAATATCCTTTCAGCCAGCGACTTAAGAGCAGAGCCGTTAATCCCAAATTCCCCGGGCTTGCAAAAACTCTCCCCCGAAAGTTTCAGCAGTACACGCTTGTATTTGCTCTTTGCCATTTATTTGGTATCTCGTATTTCACATCTCGGTTGAGGTACGATTCTTAGCCGACTTCAAATCGGACAAATCTTTTTATTTTCGCTTCGCCCCCGGCTTCTCTGGCGGCTTCAGTGAGGACCTGCTCAACAGATTTGCTGTTGTCCTTGACAAATCGCTGCTCAAGCAGACAGTTTTCAACAAAAAACTTTTTTATCTTGCCTTCCACAATTTTATCTATGATGTTTGCCGGCTTATTTTTCACCTGCTCGGCGAAAATAGCCCTCTCTGTCTCGATTATCTCAGAACTGATGGCGTCCTTATCTAATGCTAAAGGCTTCGTCGCCGTAATGTGCATCGCTATATCGGACGCTGTCTGCCTTAGCACATCCGCAGCCGCTGTCGTTTCATCGCTGGTTTCAATTTCAACCATTGTGCCGACTTTTTCGTTGAAGTGAACGTATGTGCTTACAAGTCCCGGGCCGTCGAGCTTGTATTTTGTGTAATCTCCCACCTGTATTTTCTCGCCGATCTTACTGACTGTTTCGGTCAGAATATCGCTGAATTTTTTCCCGTCAACGGTAGTTTCGAGGATATTCTCCACTCCTTCATCGGCCGAGCAAGCCAGGGCGAACTCGGCCAGGGCCTGTGCCGCCGACATAAAATCATCGCTCTTGGCTACAAAATCAGTCTCGCAGCAAAGCGTTGCCATTGCAGCCACCTTGCCGTCTTTACTTGTCTTGTGGACAACTGTCCCCTCTGAAGTTTCCCGCTCAGCACGTTTCGCTAAAGTTGCAAGACCCTTTTTTCTTAGTATCCCCATAGCTTGTTCGATATTACCGTTTGCTTCTTGCAGGGCCCTTTTGCAGTCCATCATCCCTTGTCCGCTCATCTTTCGCAGTTTCATTACCATCGAAGCTGGAATCTCTGCCATCTTAAAAACTCCTACTTTCGCGGCTCGTGACTCGTGTTACGTATTTTCTTCCACAAAGCCGCTAAAATTTACCTGTATTTACTTTTTAACTTTCAATTTCTTTGTGCCCTCGTGTCTTCGTGGCTGTACTTAATATGCACAACGGGCTATGGGGTTGGCTGCTTTGTTTCCTGCTGCTTAGCTTCACCTTCTTGTGCCGACTCTGCAGCTTTTGTTGACGTGTCCTCGGCAGCGGCAACGGTCTCGGATTCAGCTTCATCCGCACGAGCCAGGCCCGGCCTTTTTGAACGGACTCGCCTCGGCCGTGGCTTCGGCTCCAGGCGAGTTGAAATCATCGTTTTGCCGATAGCCACGGCATCGACCAGCTCGTTTAGTATCAAGTTAATCGCTCGGATGGAATCGTCGTTCGCCGGAATCGCCACATCCACCGTGTCAGGATCTGAATCCGTATCGAGAAGTCCAACCGTTGCAATCCCCAGCTTTTTGGCCTCACACAGAGCAAGATATTCCTTCCTGGCGTCAACCACTACAACAGCACCCGGCAGACGGGACATTTTGCGAATGCCATCCAGATTACTTTTTATCTTTCGCATCTCGCGTTTCAGTCTCGAGGCCTGCTTCTTGCTCTCACTCTCAAGTGTTCCGTCCTCCTGCATAGCTTCCAGCTGCTGCAGTCTTTGCAGTCGAGACCGTATGGTTCTAAAGTTGGTAAGCATCCCGCCGAGCCACCGCTCAGAGACGTAGTGCATCCCGCACTTGTTCGCAGCAGCCTCAACTGCCTTTTGTGCCTGCCGCTTCGTGCCTATGAAAACAACATCTTTACCCGAGGAAACCACTTCGGCAAGGAGCTTTCGAGCTATCAGTAACCCCTTTAAGGTCTTTTTCACATCAATAATATGAATATTGCCGCGCTTTGCGAAAATAAACGGGGCCATTTTGGGATTCCATCGGCTCACGCTGTGCCCAAAATGCACCCCTGCGTTAATCAGCTCACGAGCCAGCTCTTTAGTCACAAAAACCTCCAAACACTTTAGAAAAACTTCTCTCGTCTACCACGTACAGACAACCGAACCAAGAAACCTAATACAAACCGCATAATATGTCAAGAATTTTTATGTCAAGAATTTTTGCCAAATCTAACGTTCTGCGATATTCGGTCAATGTTACGTTTGCAGCTTATTTGCGGTTAGGTTTGCTTCGTGCCGAGCAATATTTGTTTTGGCGTTGCGTATTGAGTGATGCCGGATGCGGCAGGCAGTTTACTGGCCCGTTCCAGGATTTTCCGCAATTTCTTTGACATTGAGGTGCAAGAGTATATATAATGGTGTGGCATTCAGCGGTTTCTTGAGGGCAGCGGTGATGAAAGAAGGCAACTTTATTAACCCAATTCCGCGAAATTTTATGAAGAGATATCGGTGCGCACAGTGTGCGCCGACAAATATTAACTATTTTTTGAAAGGGAAAAAATGGAAACGAAACAGAAAAGAACAAAAGTGGTAGTGAGTGTATTGGCTTTAGCTGCTCTGGTGCTATTCTCGCTCAGCGGCTACGCAGGAAAGCTGGAGCCGGGCGGCCCGCCGCAGCCGACAATGAAGACCTTAGATGAGGTCGAGCCGAGGATTCCCATCAGCCAGGCGGACATTCCCCTGACGATAAGTACACCCGGCTCGTACTATCTTACTGAGGATGTTACCGCCGCCGGAACCGCCATTACTGTAGCGGTCGACGATGTAACGATTGACCTGTCCGGTTTTGCCCTCGTCGGGCCGGACTCAGGGACAAACTGCGGCATTTATATGAGTGGCCGCAGCAACGTGGAAATCCGCAACGGAACAGTGCGGGACTTTTACACTGGTATCTACGAGGGCGGCTCCTTGGGCCAAGACCACCGGGTCATTGATGTCCGGTTCGTCTCCAATGGCCTACGTGGCATTTTTCTTACCGGCAAAAGCCATCTGGTCAAGGACTGCACGGCAAGTGACAACGGACATTCGGCCACCAGCACCGTCTATGGCATCTGGGCCAGCAACGGCAGTACGGTGACCGGCAACACGGTCTACTTCAACGGATATTTGGCTACCGGCAGCTACGTCTACGGCATCGCTGCCGGCAACGGCAGTACGGTGACAGGCAACACGGCCTCCGACAACGGAAATTCGGCTGGCGGCACCGTCTACGGCATCTATGTCAGGTCCGGCAGTACGGTGACCGCTAACACGACAAGAAACAACGCAGATTATGGCATTTATGCGTCCATTTACTGCCTGGTTGATCAGAACACCGCAACTGACAATGGTACCAATATGTATACCGGCACAGGATGCGTATTAGGCAATAACTGTGCGCCGTAAGAAATGCCGACTGGTTGTAAGGGTAACCCCACGCTTACGCGTTGGGAATGTTACGAAAAAGAAGACGAAACTGAACTCTAAGGTGTGTAAAAATGAAAACTTGCAATATAATCAAAGGTATGATACTTCTTGCGGCCTTGCTTTTATTCGTAAATGTCGGCTTTGCCGAGAACATCGACCCGTATGAGGATGGCTCACAGTATGCATACGGCGAAAATGTCGGCTGGCTGAACTTTGAGCCGAACCAGGGGCCGGGCGTTACCGTCAGCGATGCGAACCTTACCGGCTATGTCTGGGCTGAGAATATCGGCTGGATAAATCTTTCGCCTCAATACGGCGGCGTGTTTAATGATGGGACAGGTCTGCTTTCCGGCTTCGCCTGGGGCGAAAATGTCGGCTGGATTAACTTCAATCCGAAAGTACCCGGCGACCCAAAGCACTACGGCGTAACTATTGACCACGAGGGCAATTTCGCCGGCTGGGCCTGGGGAGAGAATATCGGCTGGATACATTTGGCGTCCAGCACACCGGTTGCCTACAAAGTTCAAACCGCTTGGATTACAAGCTGTGTTGTTGATTTTGATGATTTAGGAAGGTTTTGCGACCTCTGGCTGCAAACCGGCCCCGGATTAAAAGCTGACTTTGATGGCAGCAATGATGTCGACTTTATGGATTACTGCGCCGTCGCTGATAAATGGCTCCAACTTTGCCCCATTGGTTGGTCCTTAAAAGACTGATTGTTGTAAGGCGCAACTGAAAAGGCCTTTGTCGATTAATCGGATTGTTGTACGAAGGAACAATATGGTTTAACGGAGGAAACGCAGATGAAATCCGAAGAGAAGAATATCTTGCTTATTGTCGGTCTGACCTCTTTGCTATTTATAACTTTCACCGTTATCACAGGAAAGGCCGGCAGCCTCGAACCTACTGCTCCGCCTCAGCCGACTATGGTGACACTTGACCAGATTAGCGCCCAGATTGCAGCTTTATCGTCGCCCATTGGAAAAGTCGTTCGAGGAGTAATTACATTTCCAGATAGCACATATGGCGGAGGAGTAGAGTTGTCCCAGGCCTTCTCACCGGCGGTTGACCCAAATCGCAGCCTCGTTATGCTAAGTCCAACAGTTACTTCTGAGAACCCCGGCGCCGACAGTAGCTGGGTAGCCCGCACAGGAGCATGTCTGATTGAGCTGACCGAAACGCAAATCACCGTGCGGGTCGAACCGCTCCCAGTTGTTAAGAAGGTCAGCTACCAGATAATCGAATATAAATAAAGTATTGAAAAACCGAGAGCCAACGTTGCGCTTATGTCTGACGGTCTCAACGTCTCGAGCACGTAACATAGCTCTCTCGGCTGTTCACAATATGAAGCGCATTAAAAGCCGCGGCCAATTGGTGAGTAGTGAGTGGTTAATACCAGACGGTAATTATAATATTAGGCTCGGTCTTTTTGGCCTGGATCATACCTGTAACTGTATTGGTTCGTTTTATCATAACGCCCGGGTTCTCTTTTAGCCATTTGGTGATTTGCTCATCAAGAAAGTCCAGAGCGCCGGGGTGCAGTTTTGTAAAGAAGGTCCTTACGCCCGTGATTCGGTTAGTGGAAACTACTTTTTCCTCCACCTTTTTTACAGCCGGCTTTGGCACCTCAATCTTCGGCACCTGCGCCGTGCCGCTGCCACCCAAACTCAAAGGCGAATGTGAAACACTCGCATCGCTCGTATCGTCATCGTCGAAGGGAATCGGCTTATCAAGGTCTTCGCCTAAGGGGATTGGCTGATCGAAATTTGCGTTGCTGGAAAAGTTACTATTATCGAAATTATCCATATACTGTCCCTCTACTAAAAATTATATTTTAATAATGCCACTTGGGTATGACAGAGACCCCATTTTGTCCGCCCTTAGGTGGGTCGCAAAATGGGAACCCACACAGCTAACTGCCAAGCGAAAATAACGGCTGAATTTAGCCGGATAGCTCATTTGTTTTGTTATCTTTTTTTAGGCCTTTTTAGCTTCCGCTTCGGCTGTTTCTGCTTCCTTCTTTGCTTCCTCTTTGTATCAGCCCTTATCTCTTTTGGCTCTTGCTTTTTTAGCAACTTCTTCTTCGGGCTTCTCAGTCTCGGCCTTTTCAGCGGCCTTGGCCTTGGCGTCAGCTTCAGTTTTTGCCTTTTCGGCAGCTTTGGCCTTTGTTTCGGCGTCTGCCTTGGCTTTTTCCGCTTCAGCCATTAGCCTTTCTGCATCAGCTTTTGCTTTTTCGGCTTCGGCCTTTAGCTTTTCAGCCTCTGCTTTTAGCTTCTGAGCTTCAGCCTTGTCTTTTGCCTCACCTTCTTGTTTGGGCCTCTCAGCCTCGGCCCTGGCCTTTTCAGCAGCCTCGGTCTTTGCCTCAGCTTCGGCCATTGCCTTTTCTGCATCAGCTTTTGATTTTTCGGCTTCGGCTGTTGCTCTTTGTGCATCAGCTTTGGCTTTTTCGGCTTCGGCCATTGCCCTTTGCGCATCAGCTTTCGCTTTTTCGGTTTCGGCCGTTGCCTTTTGCACATCAGCTTTTGCTTTTTCGACTTCGACCGCTGCCTTTTGTGTATCAGCTTTGGCTTTTTCGGCTTCGGCCTTTAGCTTTTCAGTCTCGGCTTTTAATTTTTCTATTTGGGCTTGTGCTTGCTTCTCGGCGGCAGTAGCTTTTTCTGTGGCTGTTTTGGCTTCAGCCTTTGCTTTTTCGGCTTCGGTTTTTGCCTGCTGTTCGGCGGCGGCAGCTTTTTCGACCTTTGTTGTTGCCTGTTCGGCTTCTGCTTCTGCTTTTTGGGCTCTCTGGTCGGCTTCTCTGACAGCAGTTCGGGCCTCTGCTTTTTCTGCCTCGGCCTCAAGGCGTGATTGTTCAGCCTCCAGGGTTTTATCCCGCTGCTTTTTATCGGCGTCGTGTTTTCTTTTGAGCTCTTCCATCATTTCTTTTCTTGGGATACCGCCGGTGGAGAAGGTCGGAGTTAATATGAATATAGTCTCCACGGCTCGCTCTTCAAAATCTCTGCCTGAGAACAGAATGCCGAGGAGGGGTATGTCTTTTAGAATTGGGAAGCCGCGGACAACATCGCGCTCCTCAATCTTCCTTATCCCTCCAATTACCAAACTTTCGCCTCGTCTGATGCGGGTTTCTTCATTTTCGATTTCTTTTCTGGTGACGATGTTTATTTGCTTGACGCCTTCGGGAGTTAATTTTGAGCTGAGAATGGCCTTTGTTTTCAGGCCGATGGAGCCGTCTCCGAAGTAGACGTGGGGAGTGATTTCAAGCGAATCCACTATCTCCACATATTCGAATTGCGTTGTTACATAATCCAATTCCGGACGCTCTGTAGTTATCCTTTGCAGCGGTATGTTTTGAGTCGACTGGACTTTTGCTTTCTCGCCATTGACGACTTCAAGGGCGGTGTTCATCCGGATTTTGAGATAACCGTGAGACTCCAACACATCCACCAAAGCTGTGAATTTATCGCTCAAGTATCCGGCCTTAAGGCCCATTTTTGCACGAGCTACGTCTCTAAGCACGGCCCCGGGAAATGCAGGGAATACTTCTTCCCCTTGCTCCACTAACAAGCGAAGCTGGTTGATGAAAGGCATACCTGCAGGTTTCAAAGCAATATCCTCACCGAATAGGTCTAAGATTTCTATAGTGGTTGACCGGTCCAGTGTCTTATCCGCATAAACCTCGGATATAATACACTCTATTTTAACCTGAACCGGCGGGACATCCACCCACTCCAGAACTTCAAGTACCGCGTCGATATCCTCCTTGAGTGGGCATCTTACTATCAACTGGTTGGTAGCAGGAATACTGCTGACCTTATAGTCCTTGATGGAAGTTGATTTGCCTTTTGCGTTAAAAAGCAGCGTGGCAAACTGCTCATGGACAACAGTTTTCAATTTGTCCGAGGTATGGTACTGGCAGAAGTAGTATAGTCTCCACTCCGGCGCTCCGCCGACTACGTGCTGTTTGATTTCTGGCGGGGATTTGTAGATTTGCGGCAGAGGGATATTGGGCTCGGGTGTCATTCTAAATCCGCTCAAATCGCTGATGATCTTTTCGGATTGAACTTCGGCAGGTTTTGTGCCTAATAACTCCCCGCAGCCGCAAATACACGGCAAAGTTATTACAGCCAAAGCCACGATTAGCCTTTGACTGCGGCTAAATTTCTGGCCGAGTCCGCGCATAATTAAAGCCTCGACGCTACTAACTTACGTCTGATAGGCAGTGCACTGCTGTATATTTTATATTTAAGTTCTTCTACCGTACATAAATAAGGACGGTAGACTAACTTATTGTATTGCATATTTCTTTATCGTCAAGCATATTAAAATAAAATTAGCAAAAAAAAGCCCTTTGATTTTACCCAAATTAACATTAGACCAAGCCGCGTTTTTGTGCTATTTTTATCGGATTATGGCGAAAAAAAAGCAAAATAGTGCAATTATTGGCTTTGTGGCACTGGGCTGTCCTAAAAATATTATCGACAGCGAAAAGATGTTAGCCGAAATCGCCCAGGCTGGTTTTCTGATAACCGCCGAGCCCGAAAATGCTGATGTCGTTGTCATCAATACTTGTGGCTTTATCGCCCCCGCCAAAGCCGAAGCGCTCGAAGCGGTAAAACACGCCGTCGACTGCAAACTTAATGGCACCGTAAAAAAAGTAATCGTCACAGGTTGTCTGCCACAAAGATTAGGCCGGCAGCTTTTCGAGCAGACTGACGGCATCGATGCCATTGTTGGCCTTGGCCAGCGGGATAACATTGCTCAGATAATCGAAAAAACTATTCACTCCAGTCAACCTGCTGCTTATCTGACTCAGTCGCCGCACGCGATTAGTGACGATAGAGCCAGATTACTTATTAGCCCGCGTCACTGGGCGTACCTGCGAATCAGCGAGGGCTGCAATCATAAATGCTCTTTCTGCACCATACCTGCAATCAGAGGTTCGTTTAGAAGTAAGCCTGAGAAGCTCATTTTGGCCGAGGCCGCCGAATTGGTTTCAGCAGGAGCAGTCGAATTAAACATAATCGCGCAGGACACGACATACTACGGCCGTGATTTGAAAATGGAAAACGGGCTCAGCGAGCTTGTAAGAAAACTTGAACAGATTGCCGAGCTGGTGTGGATTCGATTGATGTATCTCTACCCCGCAGAGATTAATGACCAGCTAATTGAAACCATCGCAGAAAGCAAAAAGGTCGTTCACTATCTTGACATTCCAATCCAGCACATAAACAATGAAATCTTAAAAGCTATGCACCGGCCCGATACCAAAGACCGGCTCCAGCGACTGATTGAAAACTTGCGCCCACGGCTCCCCGGTTGTCTATTGCGAACAACCATAATAGTTGGCTTCCCCTCAGAGACCGACCGGCAATTCAACGAGCTACTAAACTTTATCGAATGGGCGCAATTCGATGCCCTCGGCTGCTTCAAATTCTATCTCGAATCCGGCACCGGCGCCGCCGAAATGCCCGCTCAGGTACCTGACCAGGTAAAGCAGCAGCGTCTCGAAGAGCTGATGCTCACCCAGCAGAAAATCGCCTTTGCTAAAAACAAAAACAGAATCGGCAGCAAACTTACCTGCCTGGTCGATTCCGTTGATAACGAAGGCACCGGTCGGGGACGCTTTTACGGACAGGCACCCGATATCGACAGCCTCTGCATCATTACAAATTGCTCAGCAAGCCCCGGACAGTTCATCGATACGAAAGTCGTTGGCACAAAAGACTACGATTTGCTCGTTGAGCAGATTTAGTATTGAATTGCATCTGAAACCGCAGTAAACTTGCCGCTATGCTGAGAATTATTCCGAACATCTTGACTTTTGGCAGGCTTGTTTTAACTGTTGTTTTCCTGATTATGATTCTTTACTCACCACCTCGCTATGCTCACGGCGAACTGCCCTTTCCGGGCTTTCTTGACATTGCTTTTATCTTCTTCGTCATTGCCGGCCTAACTGATATGGTTGATGGAGCTATCGCCAGGAAATTAAACGTCGCCAGCAAGTTCGGGCGAATGGTCGACCCACTGGCCGACAAAGCCCTCGTCTGCGGCGCCTTTATATGTTTTGCGATAATTGGTGAGCCGAAGCTTTTCAATTTTGGCCCGGGGGCATTGGCGGCTATTCACTGGTCCGTGGCGGGGATACTCACCGCAAGGGAAGTGTACGTTACCGTGCTGCGTCATATTGCAGAAGCTCGGGGGGTCAACTTTGCCGCCACCATCTCAGGCAAGGTCAAGATGTTCGTACAGTCTTTTGTCATCGGCACCGTGATAATGAAAATGGCTCATGTCCAGACCGCTGTGTGGGGATATTGGTTCATTGCCGTAACATTTGCGATTATGTTGGCGGTTACAGTTATCTCAGGGCTGAGGGCAACTCAGCGAAGTGGCTGGAAAAAGCAAGCTGAGGGATAAAATGATATGAAACATCAATTGTGCTATATGACAAAGTTAGTAATTTTTTGTGCTGTCTTTTCGGTGTTCACAAGTCCGGCGTCGTCGGCATACGTCTGGGCGAAAACAAGTCAGGCAGAGAAGGTAGAAGAATATATGCCGCTGGTTCCGGAAGGGAAAAAGTGGAAATTGGCGTGGAGCGATGAGTTCAATGGCACAATGATTGACAAGTCAAAGTGGGAAATCCTCGGAGACTGGAAGCGGCGCGATGGTTATTGGGTGAAAGAAGACGCCTATCTGGACGGTAAAGGAAATTTGATACTTCGCACAAAGAAAGATGGGAGCCGTTATACCTGTGGGGCCGTGCGGACTAAAAACAAATTCGAGCATAAGTTCGGCTATTGGGTAGCTCGATGCAAGTTTCAAAAACAGCAAGGACACTGGCCCGCATTTTGGCTTCATACAAACAGCGTTGTTAAGGTGGGAAACGAGGGCAGGGACGGCACAGAAATAGATATTATGGAGAAACCCTGGCTTCAAGACAAAATAACCCAGAACTTACACTGGGATGGCTACGGAAAAGAACATAAGCACGCCGGCAAAAGTTCCACAATACCCGGCTTAAGCGAGGGATTTCATACCTTCGGCCTAAACTGGACGCCGGACGAGTACGTTTTCTATGTTGACGGCGAAGTGACATGGCGCACCAGTGCCGGTGGTGTTTCACAGGTGCCGGAGTTTATAAAACTTACCGAGGAAATCGGAAAGTGGGGCGGTGATATAACAAAGGCAAAGCTTCCCGATTACTTTTTAGTGGATTACGTCCGGGTATACGACATGGTTGATAACGGTGAGACGGGTAGACAAAGTAACATCATTCGCAAGGCCGTAAACGTCAGGCCTTCGGCCCGGCAGCTTGCCTGGCAGGAGTTGGAATTCATCGCCTTCATCCACTTCACGGTCAACACATTCACGGACAAAGAATGGGGCAACGGCAAGGAAGACCCTGCCATTTTCAACCCTACCCAGCTCGATACCCGTCAGTGGGTGAAAGTCTGCAAGGACGCTGGTATGAAGATGATAATCCTCACAGCAAAGCACCACGATGGCTTTTGCCTTTGGCCGAGCAAATACACCGAGCATTCGGTAAAGAACAGTCCCTGGAGGAATGGCAGGGGCGATGTGGTGCGAGAGCTGGCCGATGCGTGCCGTGAAGCCGGATTGAGGTTAGGTCTCTATTTGTCGCCGTGGGACCGTCACGAGCCGGCTTACGGCGATACGGCTAAATACAACAAGTTCTACAAAAACCAATTACGGGAGCTGCTGACGAATTATGGCAAGGTTGCCGAGGTGTGGTTTGATGGAGCCAAAGGGCCGGATGCCAAGGATATGGTCTATGACTGGCTCGGCTATTATGCGATTGTGCGTGAACTACAGCCGAACGCGGTTATTTTTAATGGTCTCGATGTTCGCTGGGTTGGCAACGAATCCGGCTATGCCCGCAAGAGCGAATGGAGCGTTATGAAGAGAAACGAGAAACCCTTCGGTTTCATAAACAACCACCAAAGGGATTTGGGTGGTCTTAAAGCGCTGGGCGATGGGGAAAACCTGATATGGTATCCGGCTGAAACGGATGTGTCGATTCGGCCGGGATGGTTTTACCACGCCAGCCAGGACGAAAAAGTCAAATCAGTTGAACACCTTGTGGATATCTACTACAAGTCTGTCGGTCGCAACTCCGTGCTGTTGCTCAATCTTCCGCCTGATCAGCGTGGTCTTATACACGAGAATGACGTCCGGCGTTTGCGCGAGCTGCGCAAGGTTCTCGACGCCACATTCAAGCACAATTTTGCTTTGCGCGTTGCCGTAAAAGCCTCTCATATCCGCGGTAACAATCCTGTGCACGCACCGGATAAAGCAGTCGACGGCAATAAGGATACCTACTGGACCACGGATGATGGGACAACCGCCGCCACCCTCGAATTTGACCTCGGCAAAAAGTGTACGTTTAACGTGGCCGAACTGGCCGAATATATCAAAATGGGCCAGAGGGTCGAAGAATTCGTCCTCGAAGCCTGGGATGGGCAGAGCTGGAGGGAATTTGCTCGAGGTACCACAATTGGTTACAAACGCCTGCTGCGCTTCGACGACGTTACCGCTCAAAAGGCGCGCCTCAGGATACCGGCCTCTCGCGTCTGTCCGACCATTTCTAACTTCGCTCTATATTATGCACCACTAATCGAAAAGATTATCGATAATTGATTGTGGACTCAAGACGCAGGACTTAATTCAAAGTTCAAAAAGTGTCGAACGTCCTGACTGGCCGGGATAGTTTTCATTTTGAATTTTGTAATTTGTTTGTTATTAATTCTGCGACTTTTTTCCCTGATTTTAACATTCCGCCGAAGATTGGTCCCATTCTCGGCAGGTTATAAACATCGCATACAGACATACCCGCAACGTATAGGCCCGGGTAAACCTCGCCCGTCTTTTCTACAACGCCGGCTTCGGAGGCCTCAACGTTCATAAAATACTCTTGTAGCTCTTTCGGAAAAAGTTCCGGCTTTCTTTTCTTCAGCATACTAACCAGCTCAGCCGGGTGGCCGGTCCCGTCAATCACGTATCTCGAACAGATACAAAATGGGTCTACGTGCAGCCCGAGCGCTCGTACACTTGCACTATTGACTACAACGCCTTTAACAGTTTCTTCCTTTAGTACAATATCTTCAGCCTCTATCAGGTTAAATATAGCTGCTCCCGCCTTTTTGGCCTTATAGGCCAAACCCGTGGCAAATTCTATTGCATCCGCTACATATAAATCTCCTTCTTTGGTTGTCGTCACGCCTATTTCATCTAAGATGTCTTTATCTTCGAAGGTAACGACATTATAGCCTGCTGCCCCTCCCCAGATTCCTCCGCCTACCGAAAGCTTCTTTTCGACTATGGTGGTTTTGATCCCCGATTTGGCGAGGTAATAGCCGGCAGCCAGACCCGCAGGGCCGGCGCCGACTATAACCACATCGTTTTCAAGATGCTCTAATAATCTTCTGTTGTATTCTTCCAAAATTACCCTGGAAATATCTGTTTCTATCACTTTCGTTCCCTTTCGTTTTCTAAAGCAATTACCGCTCTGTTACGGTCGCGGCTCTGTTACGGTCGCGGCTCTGTTTTGGAAAACTCAAAATAAAAAGCACTACCGTAAAAGGAGTGCTTCATACCAACTTAAGCGCTTCCTTCGCGGGCATTATCCCGAGCAGGTTCATAGGGTCAGTTCTCAGCTTGGGCCGAGCCGAACACTCGGCCTTTCGCTCCCCTGGCTTATTAAAATTTTCCAGGAAAGATTGTAATAACGCTCGGCAGCGGCTACAAGAATTTTTTGCGGTTTTGCTAATAAACATCCAAGCACTTACTAACGCATTCAAATCTTTTACCAAAGATTGGGTTTGATTGGGTTTGTTTTGGCATTTTATTGGCTTTGAATTGGGTTTGTTTTTCCCGAACCCAAAATCGCGTTTCTTTCATAATCCCTTTTGGCAAAGAGGTTTGCATTGGTTTTTGTCTTTTCGAAGTTTGGCTTTGTTTTTTCGGGGCCCGAATGGGCGGTTTATTTTCATAACCCACTGTTAAAATAGAAGTTACGTTCATTTCGGCCTTTTTGAATTTGGCTTTGTTTGGCTTTGTTTGGCTTTGTTTTTTCCCACGTTTACCAAGTGTCTTTTTTTCATAATCGGCTGTTATTAAAGAGGTTACGTTCATTTGACTTTTTCGGAAATTGGCTTTGTTTTGCATAAAAGGTCTGATTTGTAAAGCGCTCTCTACAGTTGTAGAGGGCAAGTTAGTTAAGAGTGAGCTAAAGTGCCTACCAGCCGTGCCAGAGCCACGGCTCGGCAGGAAGTGAACTAAAGTTGGATTCTCGATGCTCATGATTGGTTCATTGGTAATTGGTTATTGGTAATTGGTTAAATGGCTCCCTGCCTAAAGCATGCAGGGATTCGTGGGCAGGCTTGCCCTACTCGTGCGGTTCTCCGCTAATCTGCCATCTCTATGGCGATTTGTATTTTACCAAACTCATCCGGAATGTTCAATAAAAATCTAACTTTTTTTATAAAAAAATTTACCGCAGAGATCGCTGATTACGCAGAGAAATATAGCCACGAATTAGTACGAAGAAATTTAACCGCAGAGAACGCGGAGAGCGCAGAGAGTTCAAAAATAATTAAGCATAGATTGCGCGGATTTTTATTAGCCATGAAAAGGTACAAAAGAAATTAGACACTGATTAACACAGATTGGCACTGATTAGATAAAAGAAAAAAAGGGCTGTAAGCATAATGCTCGCAGCCCCTTAGTTCCGACCTTTTAATCCAGCTATTACTATATAAGATTCTCTAAAAGCTCGATGGCTTCGATGATAAGAGGATAGACCTGACCTTGTTCTTCACAGGTTGTTATCCAGTCGTTTCTGTCGGGCTGGCCGGTGTCGGCACAGCCATTTGTCTTTTGCAGGATGTCGTTCTGCAGTTTATCCAGCGCCTCATCATAGAACCCTCTGACGATCTTGTTGAGCACCGCATTTATCTTGTTGGTCAGAGCGTTCTTAAGGTTCCTGTTCTTCAAACTCTCTGGGGCAAGCGCATTGACCGTATCTACCGTTTCAACAAGCGTCATAGCAGCTGCATCCTGACTCGTGATGGCCATAATAGTCACATTATCAGGCGCACTGTTCACAAAGCCGTCGTTTACTACCAGGCTTACTACATACTCGCCCGGCTCATCGGCTATAAACGATGGGTCCACAATGCTGGCGTCTGAAAGCTCTGCAAGACTGCCGGAAGGTTTGGATACAAAACTCCAGCTATAGCTAAGCGGGTCACCGTTGCCATCATAGCTTCCGCTTCCATCAAGAAATACCGTATCCCCTGCAATAACAGACTGGTTGCCTCCGGCATCGGCCACGGGTGGTACGTTCTCAAAACTCACCGTCATCGTATCGGGCTCGCTCACGGCCCCAAAGATATCGGTCACTACAAGGCTTATCACATAGTCACCCTGCACATCGGCAACGAATGTAGGCGTTGCCGAACTGGGGTCGTCTAACTCTGCTAAGCTTTCAGCAGGCTTCTGGGTTATTGTCCATAAGTATGTAAAGTCGTCACCCTCGTCATCGTAGCTTTTGCTTCCGTCAAGCTGGACGGTAGTGTATAGTTCGATTATAGCCTGGTCAGGACCTGCATCGGCTACAGGAGGCGTGTTATAGGTACTTACCAATACCTCATCAGGAGCACTTTCCGCCCCTAAGCTGTCGGTTACAACCAGTTCGATAATGTAATCACCAAGCATATCGGCAAAAAACGATGGGTTCACAGTATCAGCATCAAACAACTCAGCGGTGCTTGCCTCCGGCATTGATGTAATCTGCCAGAAATATGTTAACGGATAGTTCCCCTCCGGGTCTGAGCTACCGCTGCCGTCCAGCGTTACTACTACTACACCTCCGGGATGAACCGCCTGGTCTGCTCCGGCATTGGCAATCGGCGGTTGGTTAGGAGGAATTTGCCATAATAAATAAGGATAACTGACTCCTTCATCAATTCCCCAAATATTGACAAAATCCCACACATTCATAGGAGGATTACTGCTATAATAAAAATAACTTTCATCATTATCTATAGCTGTGCAATCCCCTGAACCAGAACCAATGCCAACAGATGGATTTTCTGCATGGTTGTTGTAATAGCAGTTTGATATGCTTGCAGACCGATTAAAACCAACTAATCCTCCTGCATAATAATTACCCGATACACTTCCAGTTGCATAGGAGTTTGTTACTGCTCCATAATAATTCCAACCAACCAATCCTCCTACGCACATATTGCCATTTACACTTCCAGTTGCATAGGAGTTTGTTACTGCTCCATACCAATTCCAACCAACTAATCCTCCTACAAAAGACCCACCAGATACACTTCCAGTTGCATAGGAGTTTGTTATATTCCCACGATCATTCAGACCAACTAATCCTCCTATATACTCCGGACAAGCATACTCATTACCAGTTACACTTCCAGTTGCATAGGAGTTTGTTACTGCTCCATAATAATTCCAACCAACTAATCCTCCTGCATAATGATAACCAGTTATATCAACATCCTCCAAACCAACATTACTTATTTCTACACTCTTAATGTAACCAAACAAACCAACACAAACAGTGTTAGGCCTGTTTATGAACAAGGCGGTTATAATATGACCTTGTCCGTCAAAAGTTCCTATGAAAGGATTTATTGAATTTCCGATAGGCTCAAATCCTGCTCCGCTATTCCAATTAACAGTATCAGAACAATCAATATCATTCATCAACACATAATGCGCAGCCAAGTCAAGGTTCATATCCTGTAATTCTGCACAAGTAGTTATCTTAATCGGTTCCCATTTCAAATGAGGAAAATCATTTGTTCTTTCACTCCACACATTAACAAAATCCCAGCTGCTCATAGGAGGATTAGTGCTATAGTAGAAATAGCTTTCATTATCATCTATAGCTGTGCAGCCAGTCGAACTTCCGAAATATACACAAGTACCAGGATTTCCTGCATGATTGTTGTAATAACAGTTTGTTATAGTTCCATCATTCCCACCAGCTAATCCTCCTACCCTTTCATTACCAGTTACACTTCCAGTTGAATAGGAGTTTGTTATTGTTCCTCCACAACCTCTATAACCATTAAGACCAACTAATCCCCCCGCATAACCGCCAGTACTAATTACATTTCCAGTTGCATAGGAATTTGTTATTTTTCCATGATTATAACCAACTAATCCTCCTATACGCCAACCAGTACCATTTACATTTCCAGTTGAATAAGAGTTTGATATGGTTCCACCGTCAGTATAACCAGCTAATCCTCCTACAAACCCCCTACCAGTCACGCTTCCAGTTGCATAAGAATTTGTTATAGTTCCATGATTATAACCAACTAATCCTCCTACCAGGTCATAACCAGTTATATCAACATCAACTAAACCAACATTTTTTATCTCACCACAATTAACTCCAGGAGTACAGCCATACAAAGAAAGAGCACAACCAAACAAGCCAACATAATCAGTAGTGGGCCTGTTTATGTACAAACCAGTTATTGTATGGTTTTGCCCGTCAAAGGTTCCTGTAAAAGGATTCTTGTTAAACGGACTAATACCCCAACCAACAGGCTCAAATCCTGCTCCATCATTCCATAAAGAACCGCCTTCATGGGTTGCATCATAACAATCAATATCATTCATCAATACATAATGCGCAGTCAAGTTATTCTTCATATCCTGTAATTCTGCACAATTGGTTATTTGATAGGGATCGGCTGGCGTCCCGGCTCCGCTTCCAGTAAAAGCGCTTGCAGGCGCCTCAATGAGAAACAACAGGATAAGCGCAACTACTCCGACTGAGACCATTCGAGTCAAAACTCTCTTTATTCTGGTTTTCATCTTCCTATCCTCCTCAAAAAATTGTTAATATTTATAGGTTTATATCGCACCTGTTGTGCGAGCGTACCGCTATAAGACCTGCACAAAGTCAAACAAAAGGAATTCACGCCCTCCTAATCCTTTCTTTTGCAGCGGAAAGTTACAAAAACTAATTACAATTGTATACGTTTACATCCTGGCTGTCAACAAAGATTTTTCGACTTTTTCCGGTTTTTCTATTCTTCTGTAAAAAAAGAGAGTTAGTTCTTTTAGAAAAGGACGAATCTGAGCCGTAGGATGCAATATAATTGTACCAAAAGAGGTCTTATAATCAAGGTTTTTTTGCGGTTCTGCCAATAAACACACAGCCATTCATTGACCCCATTAGAGTAAACCCCCGATGAGAAGACTCGGGGGGCAGGCGACACTCTAACGGGGCAAGCACCGAGATTGATTATTTTGGATTGAGATTAGATCCCCTGTAGCAAAAACAAGATGGCAGCTCTCGGGGACAAGCTCACAAGAATTATTTTACGATTTTGGCAACAAACATTCAAGCCATTCATTGACAGAAGAAAGTTTTTAGCCTATGATACAAACGTTAACATTAGAGACCAGAAGGACGGCATAAGTTATGGCGAAAAAAGGATTTACGCATCTTCATCTGCACAGTCAGTATTCACTGCTCGATGGCGCAATAACCTTCGACAAACTGCTCAAACGCTGCAAACAATTGCAGATGGACGCCGTAGCCGTTACCGACCATGGCAATATGTTCGGTGCCGTCGAGTTCTACACAAAGGCAGCAGCCGCCCACATCAAGCCAATCCTCGGCATCGAAGCATATATCGCCCCCGGTAGCCGCTTCGACAGGACGAAAACCAGTATCGCCGATGCCGCATATCATCTGATACTTCTTGCCCAAAACAATGCCGGCTATCAGAACCTGCTAAAGCTGGCAAGCGCTGGTTATACCGAGGGATTTTACTACCGGCCGAGAATTGATAAGGAAATCCTTGCCGAGCTCAACGAAGGCCTGATTGCAACGTCGGCCTGTCTCAAAGGCGAGATTGCAGCCCAGCTTTCTAAAGGCGACGAAAAGGCCGCTATCGCTACGGTGGAAGGTTATCTTAAGATATTCGGCCCCGACAGATTCTTCATCGAAATCCAGACACACGAGAATGATGACCCCAACGTCCGCCAGGCACTGATTGATCTTGCAAAAAAGATGGGTCTGCCTCTTGTTGCGACCAATGATGTGCATTTCCTTGAAGCGGATGATCACGAAGCCCACAATTGCCTCTGTGCGATAAGCACCGGCAAAAACGCTGATGATCCGAACAGAATGATTTATCCGCCGGACGTTTATCTAAAGACTCCGGAGCAAATGCACCAGCTCTTTGCCGCTGCCGGCCAGGCCTGTGACAATACTGTAGCTATTGCCGGCCGCTGCAATGTCGAGCTTGACTTGAAGCGTCGCCACGCGCCCCAGTTTAGACCTCCTGACGGCTCAACTCCGGAAGAATTCCTCACCAGATTGTGCTATGAGGGGGCGGAGCAGCGCTTTGGCGAAATTACCGAGCAGATAAGAGGCCGGCTCGATAGAGAGCTGGACGTAATCGAGTCGAAAGGCTTCGCCAGCTATTTTCTTATCGTCTGGGACTTCTGCAAATATGCACACGAAAATAATATCCCCGTAGGTGCCAGAGGCAGCGCGGTAGGGACACTTGCTGGATACTGCCTCGGATTGTGCGATGTTGACCCCCTTCGATATGACTTGCTCTTCGAGCGTTTTATGGACCCCCAGCGAGACGAAATACCGGATGTTGATATCGATATCTGTCAGGCCCACCGGCCACAAATCATCGACTATGTCCGCCAGAAGTACGGCCACGTCGCGCAGATTATAACTTTCGGAACGATGAAGGCCAGGGCAGTTATCCGTGACGTCTGCCGGGTGCTCGCTGTACCATTGCCTGAGGCCGACAGATTAGCCAAGCTTGTCCCCTTCTCTCTTGATATGACGCTCGATAAAGCCTTAAAGACCGAACCGCAGTTGAAGCAGGCTTATGAGAAAAACGAGCAGATTAGAAAAGTAATTGATATATGCAAGAAACTCGAAGGCCTTGCCCGCCACGCATCGGTCCACGCAGCCGGTGTCGTTATTGCCGATGAGCCATTGACTAATTTCGTGCCTTTGTACAAAGCATCGGATTCTGATGACATCATAACCCAGTATGAAGGGCCTATGGTCGAGAAGGTCGGCCTGCTAAAGATGGACTTTTTGGGACTGAAGACCCTCAGCGTATTAGAGCGGGCGTGCCAGCTGGTCAAAAACATTCACGGCGAGACAATCGACCTGGAAAAACTCGACCCCACTGACCCCAAGGTTTTCCAGCTATTTTCGGCCGGCAAGACAAAAGGGATTTTCCAGTTTGAGTCCGGCGGTATGCAGGACCTGCTGATGAGGATGAAGCCCGACCGCATCGAAGATCTCATAGCCGCCAATGCCCTTTATCGCCCGGGGCCTATGATACTAATTCCCGATTACATCGAGCGGAAGCACAGTGCTAAATGGAGCCTGCCGCACCCAATTATGGCCGAGATCCTCGACGAAACTTACGGCATTATGGTTTATCAGGAACAGGTAATGCGCATCTGTAATCGCCTCGGCGATATCCCGCTGCGGGAAGCCTATGCCCTCATCAAGGCAATAAGCAAAAAGAAAGCCAGAACCATCGCCAAGGAGCGGGAAAGATTTGTAGCCGGCTGTGTGGATAAAGGCTTAACCGGCCAGCAGGCCAAACAGATTTTCGAGCTTATCGAGCGATTCGCCGGCTACGGCTTCAACAAAAGCCATTCAACACGCTATGCCCTTATCGCCTACCAGACCGCCTATATGAAGACACATTGGCCAATCGAATACATGGCTGCCCTCTTGACCTTTGAAATGGACAACACCGACAAGGTCGTCGAATATATCGCCGAATGCAGGGAAATGGCCATCGAAGTTCTGGCGCCCGATATCAACGAAAGCGGCGTCGATTTCACGCCTCTGTATAAAAACGAAGATGATACCAAAAACAAAAAGGGCGTAATACGCTTCGGTTTGGCCGCCGTCAAAGGCGTCGGCGAAAAAGCCGTCGAGCAAATCATCGCTGCTCGCCGGGAAATCGGCCGATTCCAGTCTCTCTTCCATTTCTGTGAAAATGTTGATTTAAGGGCCGCCAATAAGCAGGTCATCGAAGCCCTCATAAAAGCGGGCGCCTTCGACCGGCTCGGCGGAAACCGTGCCCAAATGATGGCCGGCCTCGAAAAAGCAATGCAAATCGGAGCGAGTTTCCAGGCCGATAAACAAAACGGCCAAATGACTTTCTTCAGCCAGATGACCGGCGGCAACGACTATTCACAGGACCACCAGAGCCTGCCCAATGTCCCGCCTTGGCCAGAGCTGCAGATGCTTGCCTTCGAGAAACAGGTCCTCGGCTTCTATGTTACCAGCAACCCGCTCAGCCATCACGCTGAAATGATAAATCTCTATTCCACACTCAATACCTCACAACTGACCGATTTTAGCCAGGTTAAGCAAGTCGTAATCGGCGGAATGATAACAAAAATAAGATTCAATCTGACAAAGACAGGCCGAAATGCCGGCTCAAAAATGGCCGTCTTTATACTTGAAGATTTGCAGGGACAGGTCGAAGTGGTAATGTTCCCGGACGTGTTGAATAAATTCGGCGATTTATTAGTTGCCGACAGTATCGTTTTTGTAAAGGGAAAACTCGATTATAGAAGGGAAAAACCCAACATCTTAGCTGTGGAGCTGATAACTCTGGAGAACGTCAGGGAAAAGTTAGCTGCGAAGGTCAGGATTCGGCTGGATGCAAAGGATGTTACCAAAGAAAAGATAGCAACCATAAAAAGCATCTGCCAGAGCCACAGAGGTAGAAGCCCTGTTTACGTAGCGATAAGAACCGATAAAGGCAAGGTCTACGCAACTGCCGACAGGGAGTTGTCCGTCAATCCCGACCTGGATTTTTGCCGAAAAATGCGACAACTCCTCGGCCCGGAAAACTTCCAATTGGCGAGGTAAAAGCCTTTTCAAATAAATTTCACAAAATTTCAAAAAAATTTTACATTTCTATTGCATTGTTCCGACTTATGGGTTATAGTATATTAGGCCCGGGTGGGTAAACGTCGGCTTCATGCCGTGTGTTCGGGTGGCTTGTCTACCTGAATCTAGCCTACTACGGGTTTTATTTTTTCTATCTCCAGCGGGTTCGAGTCGCTGTACCACTCACCATACGGTTTGTTCCTCGTATCATCCAAGTCCATGACTAACCGGTATGCCGGCGCAAGCAAGTGAAAGAATCTGTCTTCTCCGCGCTCAAACATTCGCTGCAAAGCCCAAAGATAGTAGTCAATAACTTGCAATCCTGCATGTTGCGAAGGGTACGCTGACAGGAGGACTGTTCTGGTTTTTGAACAAATACCTGTCTTTTTCTCAAAGTTTAATTTTGCTTTCCTGATTGCTTCTTCAAGAGCAAGCCGCCGAACTGACTTGCCACGTCGGGAAAAAACGATACGATTCTTCTCGGCGGTATGTAAAAGCCTTTTGAAGAGTCTCTTTACAAGATCGTCGTAAATATCATCTGGAGAAAGCTTAGCTTTTCGCTGGTACAAGAAGCGAGCAGTCTTAACCAGATAGTCTTTGCGTTTGATTGCAACTTGAACCTTGGCGCTAAATGCCGGCAATATTCTAAAAACCTCCCGCCTTACCTCCGGCGGGTCATCTGTCGCATGAAAACAAATCGCGGTCTTATTGGCCTCGGGTTGCATTGATGGGACATCTTTAAAGTAGGGATCCGCAAGCAATCCTGCCCTTAGTTGTTCGAGTTTACAGTGTGCCAGGTTCGGATCAGGTAGATAGGCCACTCCGACCATAAACACCCGTGAAACTCCCTTTTTGCCGATAATTGTATGCCCGTGCCTATTGAAAAGCGTAAGGTCGCCTGCTTCGTCTAC
>JAUXAB010000028.1 GCA_030615025.1 Phycisphaerae bacterium
GGGCACTTCTGTCGAATTCAACAGCAAGACTCCTGCTTCAGACTCGCCTTGCACTGGCGACTCTGCTGGCCTCTTGTTTTTCCTTTGTTCGAGAGCCAATGTAACCAGAACCACAAGGATACCGCCCAGAAGACCGAAAACCGCTATCCGTAACCACCACGGCACGACCGGGTCATCGGCAACCATCACGTGCCACGGGACCCCGGCAAATACCACAGTGAAGAGGCCCAGCACAAATGCCAGCGAGCCAATATGTCTAATTGTTTTCATAGCTATTCCTTTCCTTAGTAAAATCGAAAAATCTCAGCTAACGATTAGCCTGAGCAGCTGCTTGGCACGAAGCCGTCAGGAATGTCAACTCTGCTCAAGGCTGTGGTCATCTGTTTGTCCATGACATTTATTCAGTCTCTTCAACGGACAGTACCTTAACTGCCCTGTGAATCGATTCATTGTCTCTGCCAAAAATAATAATAACCCTCGTTCCGTCATCTAATCGGCGGCGGGCGATGCCGTGGTTTTCTGTCTTCAGCCGAGCCTTGATCTCCTTCTCCGCAATCGGTAGGTACTCATCATGGTATTTCGCTGGTAGAACAAGACGATCTCTCACACATGCAACAATAAGGATATTGCCTCTGGCTTCCGGCAGGTACGTGTCAAATCCAGTGTTGAAAGACTTCCTGACTCTGTATCCCTGCGATGTGCAGGCCTTCTGGACCCACCGCCAGACTGGGCTGTCGGCTACAATGTAGATGCCTCTTCCAGATATGTCGCGTCCGCGTCCGAAGCCAGGGAGGCTCGAGACGTCAAACCTGGCAAAATAATCAGCTGTCTGCTTCTTCCAAACGGCCCATCGGACGGAGAGAATCAGCTCGTGTGGATCCCCTCCCTTGTCGTAAGCATAGCGTCCCCCCGGAAAGAAGCGGGAGCTCCGGTCGTAATCCTCATAGAGTATCATCCCTTGGGCATCCAGCAACACCCAGCCGTCCCGGATGTACACCTCGAGGAAGACATGTCCTCGCCAACTCCCAATCGGGCCGTGCCGTTTGAAATTGCGAATCCAGTCATAATCCATGGTCTTCACCCAGACTGTCGGGATGCCACACGCACGGGACAAAGCCCCGAAGACTATCGAATGGTCGGCGCACCCTCCCAACGTACCATCGTCAATGATTCGATCAAAGTTGCGCCAATGGTATGCGGCATTAGGGTCGTACCTAAGATTTTTGCTCATCCATTGGTGGATGGCACGGAAGCTGGTTTCCGGAGTTTGCCTTTTCAACTGCGCGGCGATAGTCCCGATGTGTTTAGCATTTCCAATGCCGGCGGGCAACCTCACATAGGCCCTTGGGTTCGAGTAGTCGATACGATCAAAACGTGGCTCTCGTATCACCTGCTGTCGATCCGAAGTACCCACCTCAGGACGGCTATGCAGTTGGGCGCATGACCAAAGAGAAGCGCAGATGACGAGCAGAGCAACGGTCTTGCAGGTCCCTTGGCACATGTTTTCTCCACATAACAGTGCGGCGTTCAGCCGCTGGTTCAGTAACATCTTCTCTTAATCACAAGTCTAACTGTAGTCTTATCGTTTTGTCAAGAGAAGCCCCGTTCCAAATAGGCCATCGCCGTCATTTGGTGCGGGGCCATTTCTTCGTCCTGGAAGCTTTCCCTGATAGTCTGAGCAGTCTTTCCGGTCGGATCAAGGGTGTCAATCCCGCTTATGCCGGTGTTATTATGGTCGGGATTGTCCGAAAAGCCAAAGCGAGAAAAATCTGGAAGTGGATATCCCTGCTTACCCCCCTTCTTGCTTTCGCAATCCACAGGATGCCTCTCGGCAGAAAGCAGGGGGGCAAAGACTTAGCCGGGCGGCGTTTTGACGGCAAAGACATCCCTCCGCCCCGTTAGAAATTTTCCCTTTTTGTCCCGATGTATCGGGATTGCTTGTTGTACCTCGTTAGAAGTTAGCAACGATTTCTAACGGGGCCCGCGTGCGGTACGATAGAGCCAGTACCCAATGCCTACCAGTAGAACCACGCCCGGCCAGGTACCGAGTGGTTTGGTCAGCACCGCCAGCACATTCGGCCTGCCGCTGATAACAATTGGTATCGCTAACAAAATACCGGTCAATGCCTCGCCGGTAATTAATCCCGATGCAAACAGCAACCCATGGCGGCCGGCTATTTCTACCGCATCTTTAGCCGTGCTTTTTCTTTTGTGATACACTTTGATAATCTGGTGAATTACCCCTCCCGCAAAGATAGGCACCGCCAACTGAAAAGGCAGGTAAAACCCTATCGCCACCGCAAGGACCGGCGTTCGAAACGAGCTGCCCCGCCGCCGCAAATATTCATCCAATATTATCACTGCTATAGCTACCGCTACACCTATCCAGACAAAGCTCCATGGCAGGCCTCCTTCAAACACGCCTTTCGCCACCGACGCCATCAGGTTCGCCTGCACCGCTATCAGTGGATTTTCTTTTGCAGACTCGTGGCCTTTGAATCCGTAGGCATTAAGCAGCAGCATCAGTATCGGCGCCATCACCAGTGCTGCCGAGACCGTACCGACCATTTGCATTACCTGCTGCTTCCACGGTGTCGCCTTAACGATGTAGCCTGCCTTTAGGTCCTGCATGTTATCGCCCGCTATTGCCGCTGCACAGCAGACCACGCCTCCGATGATTATTGCCGCAGGTGGTCCGTCTTTTGCGCTGCGACCCATCAAGAGCAATAGCAGTAGTGCAGAAAGCAGCACCGTTGCTATGGTCACCCCGGATATCGGGTTGTTGGATGAGCCGACGAGCCCGGCCATATAACCAGCTACAGCGGAAAACAAAAACCCGGTTATCAGCATTGTTACCGCCATAGGCAGTGAAACGTGAACCTGCCCCACAAATTTCTGATAGAGCAGAAACAACGGGACAACCGAGCCGATTATCAAGATCAGGATCCACTTCATGGGCATATCTTTTTCGGTTCTGGGTATTTGTCCTTCTTTGCCGGCTACGCTGCGGTAGGCTCTTAGGCCGCTGTTGATACCACTGAAGATGGACTTCCTCAAATTGATCACTGTCCACAATCCGCCCACCAGCATTCCACCCACCCCGATGTATCGCGTTTGTGTGGACCATATTTTATGTGCCCAATCCACCGCCGACAATGTTTCTCCATCTACCACCGGCCAGCTCTGTCCGGCTGCGCAAATCGGTATCGCAATGAGCCAGTTGCAAAGCCCGCCTAAGAAAATCAGCACAGCGATATTCAATCCCACGATGTAACCGACCGAAAGCAACGCCGGACTCAGGTTTGAACCGAAGTACGCTATCGTTCCTCCAACTCCCCGTGCCACTTCAAGCACCTCCGTCCAGATTCTCAGCCCCGCCGCCCCGAATTTGAACAGTCCGCCGACAACGGCCGCCTGCGCGATGTATTTGACACCCGCTCCGCCCCGCTCGCTTGATTTTAAGACCTCCGCCGTAGCTATCCCTTCCGGAAACTTAAGTTTGCCTTCCACAATCAAAGCCCGGCGCAGCGGTATCGTAAACAGCACGCCTAAAAGCCCTCCAAACCCGGCTATTACCGTAACCCATATAAAATCGAACTGTTTCCAGTAGTTCATAATCACCAGAGCCGGCAGAGTAAATATCACGCCCGCGGCCAGCGACTCTCCTGCCGACGCCGCCGTCTGCACAATATTGTTCTCCAGGATGTTGCTTCGTCGAAAAAGTCTCAGCACCCCCATCGAGACCACCGCTGCCGGTATCGACGCCGAGACCGTCATACCTGCGAACAAGCCCAGATAGGCGTTTGCGCCAGCCAGCACCACCGAAAGCACCACTCCCAGAATAACCGCCTTAATTGTGATTTCCGGTAACGAATGTTCTTCTAAATTCATAATCCAACCATTTCTTGGAAATTCGGAAATAGAGGGGAATTTTTGTTAATCATTCGACGAACTGTGCGACAAAGTATTTTGGCGTCAGCGGCTGACCTGTTGCGCGTTCAATCATCTCGTTCCAATGATAGAGGTTCCCGGCCTCGAAGACTTTCCTGGCCAGGAAATCACCGGCTTTGCTCTGGTCAACATAACTGACGTCCTTGTCTGATTCAAGCTTCAGAATATTGTGAACGATATGGTGATGCAGTTGAGACGCCAACAATTCACCTAACATATAGTTGTGATAGTAACAGGGTGCGATGGCGAAATGAATTTTGGCAGCCCAATCAGGCTTATTGCGGCTTGGCGGCCTTTTCACGAGCTGATATTTCTCAACGGTGTCCCACCAAAGGGAGTTCAGGTCCTGGTCGGGGTTTGCGTAAAGCTGCTTTTCAAAATCATACATTACCATAGCCCAGCGAGCAAAAATGATTTGTTTGAGCTGGGCGTACTTGCTGCTGACTTTCTCTATCTCCATCCGCTGCTCATCTGACAGTTCCAACATTTGCTGCATCCAGACGGGATTGCGGCTCAAACGGCCGAAAAACATTGCAATCGCTTCTGTTGTAAAAATGTGCGCCGGCTCTCTGAGCGGGTATGGCACTTTTGGGTCGTGGTATTTATCGTAAACGGCGTGGCCCAATTCGTGCAGTGTTACCTCCATCCAGTATTCGTTATTTTTAATATTACACAGAATGCGCACATCACCTTCCCTGTCTATGTCCGTGCAAAAAGCATGGGGATTTTTGCCTTCGCGCTCATACAGGTCGCTGCTGACAAGTATAGATTCCACGGGCAGCCCAATACCGGCGTAAAATCTTGCTGCCAATTCCTTGACACCTTTATCTTTATAATAGGCATCCAAATCGAGCTCATACACCATAGGGGTTTCCTGAAAGAATGGGTCGTGATAATGCCAGGGCATAAGTTCCGCAACGGCAATGCTGCACTTAGCCGCTAAGATACGGTCCAAATCAGCCTTTAACTCGGCAAAAGGCTCGTTGGTCAATTCATAGAGCTCATTGAAAATCCGATCCAGCTCTTTGACATCTTGCTCTGCAGTGGTTAGAGAAAGAGTATGGTAATTGTCAAAGCCAATCTTTCGGGCTGCCTGGTTTCGCAGCTTGACCAGTTGTATGATATCATCTGCGACCGCAGCTCCCACCTGCTTGCTGGCCAGCCATGCTTGTTTTCTCTTGGCCGAATCCGTTTCTGTTTTCAAGATTTCCTTAATCTCATTATCGGTGATCTTTGTCCCCTCAATGGTGCCGCGAAAAGTACTGAAGTTCTTTTCAATTTCTGTGCCCAAATCGACGATTCTTTTTAACAGTTCCGGCTCTATCTGGTTCTTTAGATAGGCGTTGTGCAACACATCCAATTGCCGGGCCAGTTTCGCATCCTTCACCTGTCCGGATTCTTTCATATCTTTGAGAAAGGCATACTCCTGTGGATCGGTATAAACCTGGCGAAGCCTGAGTGTCAACTTGCTAAGTTTATCATAATCCTCTGACTTACCGGTAACTGCCGCGCCCCAGGAAGCAAGATTTGTCTCTTTCTCCATAGGTTTGATTTTTTGCACATGCACGGTAATGAACTTCTCCAACTCTCCTTCCTTCTCCTTTCCGTTAGGTGCACAACCGAAAAGAAGGATGCTTATTGTCAACGTCATTAATACCATTGATAAAGTTTTCATAGCTTTATACTCCTTTCAAATTTATATTCTTTCGCCGTCCACAGGACACCTGACGGTGGGATATTATCACCTCCACAGATTGAAATCAAGTGGATTTTGGAAAGACCAATTTTTAATTGCCAACGTGTGGCCCTTGTTACTTTTCACATTCCTTTATTTCTTCTTTGATACCAACGAGCGATGCAGTATTATACTGTGGTTGCGATGACAAGGAAATATAGAGCTACTGTCTCGAAATCCGATAGAGAGTATTTCACTGAGTAACAGAAGAGGCGTGACTTATTATGGCTAAGAGTAAATACCTAACAGCACCAATCCCATCGAAAAAGATGCCCCCAGGCATTCCGTGTATCCTCACCACTGAAGCTTCTGAGCGCTTCGCGTTTTACGGCATGAGTTCCATACTCATCGTGTTCATGACCAGAAATCTCATGGGGGCCAACGGAACGCTGGACGTCATGGCCGAAGAGCCCGCCAAGGCGTGGTTCCACTGGTTTACCTCCGCGGTCTATTTTATGCCGCTGATCGGTGCTGTGATTTCAGATGTCTGGCTTGGGAAATTTAAGACCATTATATGGTTCTCGATGGTTTACTGTGTCGGATTTGTAATATTAGCGATGGATCACACCCGCCTGGGCTTGTTTGGGGGCCTGGCACTAATTGCCATGGCCTCCGGGATTATTAAGCCGTGTTTGTCGGCCAATGTAGGAGATCAGTTTGGTGCCTCTAACAAACACTTGTTAACAAAAGTCTACGGCTGGTTTTACTTCTCGGTCAATTTAGGCGCCGCCATCTCAATGTATAAATGTCCGGAACTGCTGGATAAGTATGGTCCTACTGTTGGGTTTGGCGTGCCCGGAGCTTTCATGCTTGTCGCGATGGTGTCATACTGGCTGGGCCGATACAAGCTTGTGCACATTCCTCCGGCCGGCAAGACCGGCTGGCGAGAAACGCTTGATAAGCAGGGAGTCAGGACACTGGGCAGGCTCTCCATAATTTTTCTGTTTGTATCCATGTTCTTCGCGTTGTTTTATCAGTCGGAATCCGCATGGATTATACAGGCTGGAAAAATGAACCTCAGATGGCTTGGCAAAGATTGGCTGCCCGCTCAAATGCAGTCTGCAAATCCTTTCCTAATCATGATATTGATCCCGTTGTTCTCATGGGTAATTTATCCTGTCCTTAATCGCCTGTGGACCCTGACACCTCTGCGTAAGATTGGCATTGGCATGTTCCTGACAGCCGCGAGCTTTCTTGTCCCTGTATGGATTGAAATCCAGCTCGAAAGAGGCTTCCAACCCTCTGTCGGATGGCAAGTCGTTGCATACATCTTTCTGACCGCTGCAGAGGTTATGGTCTCTATCACGGCGCTTGAGTTTGCCTATACACAGGCCCCCAGGAAAATGAAGTCCCTAATCCAATCAGTTGAGCTCCTTGCAATCTCGATTGGAAACGCGTTCGCAGCAGTTGTAAATAACGTTATAACAAAAGAAGATGGTACCAGCAAACTCCCCGGAGCCAGCTACTACTGGTTCTTTGTGATATCTATGCTGGTGACCACATTTATTTTCATACCAGTGGCACGTTGGTATAAACCAAAGGAATACATTCAGGATGAGACCCAGGTGGAATCTTCAACATGACCGTGTCGAGGTCCTCATTGGTCCTTTGTTAGTACGATGATGCTAATAACTTAAAGTGGCTTGAGCAGCATTTCGCGGACGATGATTTTCATTGGGCCGAACTCCTCTCCCGGGTGGACCTGAAAGCCGATGCGGCCCGAACCGCTGGTATCGTCATGTACGTCGGCGACCTGCCGGCCGTTAAGCCAAATCTGAATGTGGTCACCCTCAGCGCGAACCTTCATTGTGTTCCAGCCGTCCCGGTCCACGAGTGTTTTATCCGTATTCATTGCAATGAACATTTTCCCGGGACAGTAAAGCGTACCGGAGTAGCACACGGGATCCTTGTACTCAAGGATGTCAGCCTGGTATGCTTTCGACGGTGACTGATAGCGAAACCAGATACCGGTATTGCAAGGCCACTCGACCCGGTACGTAACGGTCAGCAGAAAATCCTTGTAGGTATCCTTCGTGAATAGGTCACCGTGAGCGTAGTTGTCACCCTGGGTACCGACAAGGACGCCGCCTTCAACAACCCATTTGGCGCCGCCGCTTGCCTCCCAGCCGGTCAGGTCTGTGCCATTGAAGATTCGCAAGGATTTTGCTTTGGCCAGTTTATCGCCTTTAATGACCTTCCCGCAACCGGCTGGTAAGGTCAACATTGCAAGGCATACGATAGTGAGGAATCTACGCGACATAATTTTCTCCTTTTACATTATTATAAAACTGAACCGATTTTTTCACGTGCTGCCAAGGTAGAACTTTCCAAGCATTCTTCAGAATGATACCTCAATTGCTCACATAAATCCAGCTTTTTTGTGCTGTTTTGGAGGAACCCCGATTGCGCATCTTCTTTTGCATTTTGGAACGCAATCTGACACCACCACTGCGGAGAATCAATCCGCCAAGGCGGATGACATTGCTGGTTGTTACGAACAGGGTTATTAGAATACCAGAAACTGCAGTGATTTTTTGCATAGTATTTGTTTTTAGTTTTTCGTCACAGGGCTTTCATCGACACGGATTCGAGTCCCCACGTTAATACAGCGTGAAATTGAGTCCGGTTCCAAGAGGGACGGGCCTGTCAGGTTTCAGCCCCTTTTTATTTTTGAAAATGTACACTGCTTCTGTAGTTGCTAAGACCACGTCAGGGACGCCGTCCCCGGTCATGTCGCCGGTGAGGATGCTCCTCTCGGAGACGCTCTCGTCGGCAGGGGAGCCGTTTTTAGTTGGCTTGGGTGTAGCGAAGGTGCCGATGCGTTCGCCCTTATGGTTATAGAGACCTCCGTTGTGGGCCACCAGGATTTCATTCACGCCGTCACCTGTCCAATCCAGCAGGCAGTGATGCCGGCTGTAGTCGGTTATAATCTGGCCGAGATGATTGCCCTCTTCATCGAGCACCCAGAGAGGACTTTTACCAAGGGGCTGGTGGTCGATGTCAACGAGCAATTGTGCTGCCCGGTGTTTGGGTATGATTTGTCCCACATCCACGGATTCGAAGTGATGGCCGGAGACTTCCCATAAGACTTTGCCCTCGCCATCCACGAGAGCGATGTTGTTGGCGCCGCAGCAGGTCAGCACAAGTCGAAAGTCCTCTGGCGTTTTGCCCCTGCGTAGCACGCGGCAGCAATCCAGATGTCCGCGTGCCTGGTTGACTTCTTTAGACTTAAAAACCCAGCGGACCGAACCGTCGGGATTCAGCATAGCGTAGCCGGCCATAATCTCGTCGCGCCCATCGCCATCGAGGTCTATCGGCCTTGGCTGATGGGCTGTACGGTAGCCGCCGGGGTCCCTGACAGTCCAGAGAAGATTGCCCGCTTGGTCGTAGGCCCAAATCTGATGGTATCGAGTCTTGACCAGCACGTCCGTCGGCCGATTGCCGCCGGTCAGATTGCAAAACAGCAGACAATCCGTAGCTTCGTCGGCGATGGCAATCCTTCTGCGTTCCCGACCATTGGCACCATCCAGCTCGACAAGGTAACCTTTCGTACACAGGACTACTTCGTTTTTGCCGTCGCCGTCCCAGTCGTGGATCTGGCACGCAACGTCGTGGTGCCATTTTTTGCGTCCGATGGCAGGGTTTCCCCATCGCCACAAAACTGAGCCGTCCAGTTTTTGCGCCACCGCAGTGCTGGTGTAGTGTACGTCGTTTTTGTTTACGTTTTCGGCGCTGACGATTTCGACCTCACCGTCACCATCTACATCACCGGCTACTACCCACTGACCGCCATATTCAGGGTCGAGAGAAATGATTTTCCAGGGTTCAATCACGTGGACTTTGTCTGTCGGTTCGCCAACATCCTTAACGTCAAAATAGATGGGACCCTTTTGCTTCGCATCAAGTAATTTGCAAAATCCGAAGGCCGCTAACAAACAGAAAAAAACAAACCAACGAAGCCAATATGTGATTTTCAAAATCCTATTCATCATATGGTGAGTCTGCACGGTTAATCCTTCCAGATCTCAGCGGTTCGCGCTTTGGCATCCGGCATTTTCGGCAACGGCTCGCTGGGAACCGGCTCGTACCAGAACGCGGCACACGACCAGTCGTCCTGCGTCTCAGCTAAGCCGTTCTTCCAGGCGATTTGTTGAATCGTGATGCGACATTCTTTTCGCCACGAGATGGGGTCAGGCAGGTGCCAGCGATACATCGATATGAAGTTATTCTTGTCCAGACTGCAGCCGTTGTAAAGGTACGGCGTCTGCTGCATACCGTAGGACAGGCACACGTAATCCTCACTTCCCGTGCCGCAGATGGTCGGAAAGTTCGTGTCGCCGTCCATGTAAATCTTGATTTCGCCTTCGCCCCACCATTGGCCGGGGTGCATGTTTCGTATTCCAATGATCGCTCCCATGAAGCGGCCCTTGTTTCTTCGCTGCGGAAGCATCACAAAGTCTTGCTTCTCGGTCGTTGGATTCTCTCTTCTAAACAGCACATGTAGTCGGCCTACATCGCCCGGATGTTTATCACCGGTCGTGTAATCAATTTGATAAAACAACGGCACGTTTTCCTTGCCTTCATTTGACAGCGTGATCTTTGCGCGCTTAACAAACGGCATCGGCAGCCAGATATTCATGCCGGCGTTTTTGCCTAACGAATGTACGGCGGAATAATACGGCGTCACTTTGCCGTGCGCAAAGCCCATGAAGTCACCGATTGGGCATTCGACACTCGGATGTTCCTGGTTGTCCCACCAGGCGTGGAATACCAGACTTCGCAGATTGACCGGGTTGTTACTCGTGGTCATCCAGATATGTCGAATGGTTCCTGGGCCCTTGATGTCACAAAGCTGCACGGTCTGGCCGGCTTTCAACGTTATCGCGGGCTTGCCTTTTCGTCCCACACCGAGCTTGCTGGCCGCTTTGCCGCCTTCGCCCGGAGCACCGTCGGGGTTCTCGAAAGAAATCGAGCGGGAAACCAGTCCGGTATCAAGTAGATACGGCTCCGCGACGATATCCACCGGCCGTTGCAGTGGTCGACAACCAGAAACCAAGATGGCAAGTACCAAACACGAAAGTTTCACCAACACAATTCTTGTAACCATGGCTTTCCCTTTCAGTAATACAGTTTAGATTTTTCTAATGATATCTATTGCATTGGGATAGTATGAGGAGTCTATATGAATCCAGCGTGCGTGTCAACCCCGTTAGAAAGTTTCCCTTTTTGTGTCTTAGGGCGCATTGTACGCTCTTAGAAATTAGCAACGACTTCTAACGGGGTCAAGATGACAAAAACGTGTCGGGCAAGTTCGGGTGCATCTGTAGTTTGTTCAAATGCAGTTGATGTTGCTTTGTTATGTTGAAGAAATGTTGGACGAAGTACCATGGGGAAATTCTCGCGGTAAAGAGGACGAATTATTAGGGGAACATTGGATTCCGGGCAAGACGATACATGGAGGGATGGGGTATTATATTTGGTGGTTGGACTTCTATAGTTATCAACTGCCAAATTGGCACACAGGTAAAAGGTCGAGGAAATTGTAACTACTTGTTATTACTACAATTAAAAATTTATTTTTTTGGGCACGCTGTTTGCTGCTTATTTAAGCGCCGACAATATCCGATAATCGGTATTTGAAGGGATTTGGCTATGAAATTCGACAAATTCACACTGAAGGCTCAAGAGGCATTGGCGACCGCTCAGCAGGTTGCGATGGCTAAATCGCATACCGTTCTGTCGCCGCTGCATTTGACTTACGCTGTTTGCGATGATGACAGCGGCGTTGTAGTTATGATTTTGAAAAAGATCGGCGCTAATATTTCGCGAATTAAAGAGATGATAGAGAGCGAACTTGGGCGGCTGCCGCAAGGCGAGACCGGCAGTCTACTTACCCCTGAGCCGGCTTTTAATCAGATTGTTCTGGACGCCCAAAACCGGGCCGATGCGATGGGGGACGAATATCTCAGTGTCGAGCATTTGTTTCTTTCGCTTGCCTCGGTACAAAGTGACGCCAAGGAGATTTTACGGCTTAACTCGATTACGCCCGAACAGATTGAAAGCGCCCTGAAAGAGATTCGCGGCGCCGAAAAGATAACCGACCAAAGTCCGGAGGATAAATACAGGGCCCTGGAGCGTTACGGGATTGACCTTTTGGAGATGGCCCAAAAGGGAAAGCTTGACCCCGTTATAGGCAGGGACGAAGAAATCCGCCGATGTATGCAGGTCCTCAATCGCCGGAAGAAAAACAACCCTGTGTTAATCGGCGAGCCGGGCGTGGGCAAGACCGCAATCGTCGAAGGACTTGCACAGCGGATAGTTGCAGGCGACGTCCCCACAGGCTTGAAGAATAAAAGGATCGTTGCCCTGGATATGGGAGCATTGATAGCGGGAACGAAATTTAGAGGCGAATTTGAGGACCGGCTCAAGGCTGTGCTCAAAGAGGTCATCACCGCTGAAGGGCAAATAATACTTTTCATTGATGAGCTGCATACTGTAGTAGGTGCAGGTAAAGCTGAAGGTGCAGTTGATGCCGGCAATTTGCTAAAGCCATCACTTGCACGGGGTGATCTGCGGTGTATCGGCGCCACTACGATTGACGAATACCGAAGGTATGTGGAGAAAGATGCAGCGCTGGAGAGGCGTTTTCAGCCGATTCTGATTGACCCGCCGAGCGTTGAAGAAACCATAGCCATTCTTCGAGGTTTGAAGGACCGCTATGATACCCACCACGGGGTCCGGATTACGGATTCCGCCCTTGTTGCGGCTGCGACTCTGTCAAATCGCTACATCTCCGACCGATGGCTGCCGGACAAGGCGATAGATTTGGTTGACGAGTCGGCTTCGAAATTGAGAATCGAGAATGATTCGCTGCCTGCCGAGCTGGATACTATTCGCAGAAAGATTGTTCAGCTTCAAATCGAACGCCAGGCTCTGAAAAAGGAAACCGACAAAGCAAGCAAAGAGCGATTAAAAAATACCGAAAAGCAGTTAACCGAATTGGAACAGCAGGACAAAAAGCTTACAGTACAGTGGGAAGGTGCAAGAGGTGACATCGACCAGATAAAACAGTTGAAAGAAAAAATCGAAGAGGCCCAAAACCAGTTCGAAAACGCCCAGCGCAAAGGCGAATTGGAGACCGCTGCTCGTCTGAAATACGGTACAATCGCAGATTTGAAAAAAGAGCTTAACGAAAAAGAGACCCAACTTTCCAAATCCGACAGGGCTATAATCCAGAACGAAGTAACCGAAGAGCATATCGCTGAAGTTGTATCCAAATGGACGGGGATACCGGTTGCGAGATTGTTGAGCGGTGAGCGCCAGCGTCTGATGAAGATGGAGGAAGCAATCGCTGAGAGAGTAGTCGGGCAGGAAGAGGCGGTTGCGGCACTTTGTAATGCGGTTCGCAGAAGCCGGTCGGGATTGGGTGACCCGAATCGGCCGATAGGAACATTCCTGTTTCTCGGGCCGACTGGTGTGGGCAAGACCGAGCTTTCCAAGGCACTCGCAGATTTTCTGTTCAACGACCCTACTGCTATGATTCGGGTCGATATGAGTGAGTTTATGGAGCAGCATTCCGTGGCTCGGCTAATCGGCTCGCCGCCCGGCTATGTCGGCTACGAAGAAGGGGGACGATTGACCGAAGCGGTTCGCCGCAAGCCGTATTCGGTGATTTTGTTAGATGAGATTGAAAAGGCCCATCCGGACGTCTTCAATGTGCTGCTGCAGGTTTTCGACGATGGCCGATTGACCGATGGTAAAGGCCGAACCGTGGACTTCAAGAACACCGTTATCATCATGACCAGCAATATCGCAAGCCACCAGATTCAGCAGCTAACCGAAGAATCCGGTGCCGACTGGGAAATCGAGGCCCACGTCAAGGATGCGCTCAAGCAGATTTTCAAGCCGGAGTTTTTGAATCGGGTCGATGAGATAATCGTTTTCCATATGCTCACAAAGGACGATTTAAGAAAGATTGTCAATATTCAACTGAATTATCTTGCTGAGCGTCTGAATGGGCGCAAGATAAAGCTCGAATTCACCGATAGTGCCCGCAAGCTGATTTGCGGCGAGGGCTACGACCCTGTCTTTGGCGCAAGGCCTTTGAAGCGGACGATTCAGCAGCGATTGGAGAACCCGCTTGCCACCGAGCTTCTGGCCGGCAAATTCGCCGACGGCGACAAGATAAAAATCAACGCCGACGCCCACAAATTCAAATTCGAGAGAGTTTAGATTTCACTAAAGTAGAATCGAATGGAATTTGCTTTCTGATGGAAGTTCCGGGATGATTTGGTATTATAGTGTATCGGCGGTCTTGAGGGTGCTGTAAAAACTGTATATGGCAAATCCCCATGTACTCAATATTGGAACTCTGAGAAAACTTGAATGGAAACATTAGATGAAGGAGTCGAGCATACCTGTTTGTTTTTCTTGTGCCGCTGTCAGGTACCTGTTCGTAGTTTGCATTTCTGTGAGTATGCTGCCCAAACAGGCCGAATCCCAAACGGTTGCCGGAAAATCACCGTGGAAATGTCACATTATAGATGACACATCGCAGGGTGCTGACGGTGTAAAACTGGCAGATGTGAATCGTGACGGATTGATGGACATCACGACCGGCTGGGAGGAAAGAGGCCTTACAAGAGTTTACCTGAATCCTGGACCTGCAAAGGTAAAGGGAAAATGGCCCTTTGTGACAACCGGAGAAACACGGTCGGTTGAAGATGCCGTGTTTGTTGACCTGGATGAAGACGGATTTGTTGATGTTGTTTCGTGTTGTGAAGGGAATAGCCAAAGCGTATTTGTACAGTGGGCGCCGAAAAACAAGGATGAGTATCTTCAGGAATCGAAATGGCGGTCAGAGGTTATCCCGATATCAAAAGGTATGACCAGATGGATGTTTTGTATTCCGATGCAGGTGGATCAGAAGTCCGGGATTGATCTTATCGCCGGCTCCAAGGCGCCGAATGCACAAATCGGCTGGTTTGAAGTGCCCAAAGATGCTCGCAACCTTAAAGAATATAGATGGCACACTATCAATCCGGCCGGCTGGATTATGTCACTGCGAAGCGTCGACATGGACAGTGATGGTGACCGGGATATCCTGGCCTCGGACCGAAAAGGCCGGATGAGAGGATGCCGATGGCTGGAGAATCCCGGAGTGGGACAAACACAGAAAAAAAACTGGCCGAATCATTTCATAGGCTGCCGAAACAAAGAAGTGATGTTCTTGACTTTGGCCGACATCGATGAAGATGGCTTGCAGGACGTACTGGTGGCAGCCAATGCCGGAAAAGCAAGTGAGATTATCATACTACGACGACTCGACATCCGGGGGAAGCTCTGGAAAGAGTATGTAATTCCCTTTCCCGAGCAATCCGGCACAGCCAAGGCTGTTGTGGTTGGAGATATCAACCGAGACGGCGAAAAGGATATTGTATTCAGTTGCGAGAACGCGCGGTCTCCCAAATCAGGGCTGATGTGGCTGGCTCGCAGAAAGGGAGTGTTCGATGGAGACTGGCAGGCACATGACATCAGCGGTCCCAAAGGAATCAAATATGACCGTATGGAATTGCTGGACGCCGATGGGGACGGAGACCTGGATGTTCTGACCTGCGAGGAGCGGGAGAACAGGAAAGGGTTGGGACTGTTCTGGTACGAGAATCCGCACGCAGGAAAAGACCACTAAGATAATTCTCCAAAATGCCGTTAGTGAGCCGCGCAAGCCCTGAGGCGACGCTCACAGTGGAAGAGTCATTACGGAAGAAAAGCTGGAATTCCTGGAAAAAACTGGCGAAGCGAGGTAAACGCACAGATGCTAACGCCGAATCCCAATTACAATCCGCCAAAGGCCAAAAAGTCAAAGAAGGCTAAATCTTGAAAGGAGACTTTGGAATGGATGACAATCAAACTACCGAAAAGCCACGTCGAAAACGGAAAGTTTTGCACACACTGTTAATAGTGCTGGTTATTATTATCGCCGCCTTTTGGGCTTACAGAAGCGCCTTAAGAGCAAGACTCAACGCAAGGCTGGACACCATCGCCGCCGCCGGCTACCCTGTTACCTGTGCCGAACTGGACGCCTGGTACACAATACCCGAGTCAGCCCAAAACGCCGCCGACATCTTCATAGATTCCTTTTCACACTTCGACAAGTGGGAAGATGAGGAGAAACGGAAACTGCTGCCAGTAGTAGGTCTGGCAAAACTGCCCTTGCGAACGGAACCGCTGACTGAAGAGACCAAAGCCCTTATCACACAGTACCTGGCCGACAATCAGGAGGCTCTTGAACTGCTCCATAAAGGCGCGGCAATAGAGCACAGCCGATATCCCGTTGATTTAAGCAAGGGCTGTGTGGCCCTGATGCCTCATCTTAGCGACTTACGTACCGGTATCATGCTGCTTAATCTCGAAGCTGTTGTCCACGCCGAAAATGACAAAACCCAGTCGGCTGCACGTTCAATAAAATCGATATTCGGCCTGGCCCGCTCGCTTTCCAAAGAACCTATATTCATCTCACAGCTTGTTCGCATCGCTTGTCAGGCGTTTGCCATATCGGCGCTCGAATATGCCGTTAACAGAACCGAATTTTCAGATGAGCAACTCGTCAACCTCAGTCAGACTCTTGTCAATGCCGAGGACCCCAATGCTATGAGTCGTACATTTGTCGGCGAACGCTGCGCCGGACTGAGCATCTTCAAAATGCCCGCTGCTCAAATCCCCCGGGTGGCTGACGGAGGTTCATCATCACCGTTGGTTGTTGTGGCTATCACTCTGTACAAGTTCGCAGGCCTGGCTGATATGGATGCTGCCATTTATCTTGATACTATGAATGATTATATTGAAGCCTTGAAACTACCGCCGCAGAAGCGTCGTGGGGCCGCCGATGCTGTAGAAGCCGGGTTTGTAAAAATTTCCAGAATCCATATACTTCTGTATATAATTATGCCCGCACTCTCACGGGCGACGACATTAGATGTAAGAAACGTTGCTCAACTCCATACTGCCCGTGCCGGCCTTGCGATAGAACGTTATCGACTCGCCGCGGGCAAGCTTCCTGATACCCTCGCAGAGCTTATGCCAACCTATCTGGACGCAGTACCAAAAGACCCGTTCGACGGCAAAGACCTGAGATACAAAAAACTTGAAACCGGCTTTGTCGTCTACAGCATAGGTGAGGATGGAAATGACGACGGCGGCAAAGAGAAACCACGAAAAAGAACCAGGCCACCTGCCCCATGGGACGTTACTTTTATAGTCCAACGATAGCTAACGGGGCTTAAATCCTTTTTTTTGAAATTTATCTTGCACTTTTCTCTGCGAAGGCCAGAATAAGCCATATCATATTATCAGTTTTTTAAAGTTGTAAACTTCAAGAGATTGCGACCATCAAGTGTCGATTGTCAATTAAAAGAAGGGAATCTAAATGGAAGTTAAGAAGGTTTTAGAGCAGGTGGAAAAAGACAATATAAAATTTGTTACCCTGCAGTTTACCGATTTACTTGGCGTCATAAAGGAGCTCATCATACCCGTTGAGCAGCTCGAGGATGCATCACGCAACGGGGTCTGGTTCGACGGCTCTTCAGTTGAAGGCTTTGCCCGAATACAGGAGAGTGACCTGTTTTTGAAGCCGGATATGGCAACTTACGCCGTTGTGCCCTGGCTGACCGAAGACGGCACAACAGCGAGACTAATATGTGATATCTACCGCTCGGACGGCAAACCTTTTGAAGGCGACCCCAGATTTATTCTTAAACAAGCGGTTGCCGAGGCGGCAAAAGAGGGCTTTGAATATAATGTCGGGCCGGAGCCGGAATTCTATCTGTTTAGAGCCGATGATGGAAAAAGGACGTCGCCGATAGATTATGGCAGCTATTTTGACCTGTCCTCTCATGAAGGATACAAGGCCATAAAAAAGATAATAGCGGCTCTTGAGAATTTCGGAATTAAGGTAGAAACGTCTCATCATGAGGTCGGCTTCGGTCAATATGAAATAGATTTCCATTACGGGCCCTGTTTGGACATAGCCGACAAGGTAGTTACACTAAAATACAGTGCGAAGAAGATTGCTCAAATGCACAATTTACATGCCACCTTTATGCCCAAACCGATAATGGATGCCGCCGGCTCCGGAATGCACACTCATCAGAGTCTTTTTGACATTAAAACAAAAACAAATGCCTTTTATGACAAAGACCACAAATACAATTTGTCGAAGGTCGCCTACAATTTCATTGCCGGCCAGATAAAGCATATCAACGCAATGTGCGCAGTTCTTTGTCCGACGGTAAATTCATACAAAAGATTAGTCTCCGGCTTCGAGGCCCCTGTATATATTACCTGGGCCGCTATGAACCGGTCAGCTTTGTTGAGGGTGCCCAAATGGTTCAGGACCAAAAGTGAGGCTGCGAGAATTGAGCTGCGCTGTCCGGACCCTGCCTGCAATCCATACCTTGCGTTTGCAGTTATGTTAAAAGCCGGGCTGGACGGTATTAAAAACAACCTGGCGCCGCCTGAGCCGGTCGAGGAAAATATATACACCCTTGATGATGAAAGTCGGGTTAAGAAAAATATAGCTGTTTTGCCAACGTCATTATGGGAAGCCCTCGATGAATTGAAAAAAGACAAGCTCATGGAGGAGGTCCTTGGAGAGCATTTGTTTGAAAGATATATTGATGTAAAGACAAAAGAGTGGGATGAGTTTAAAAAGCAGGTCACCACGTGGGAAATCGACACGTATTTAGACACCTTCTAAATCTTTCGGTCAGGGCTATAGGGCAGGCAGATAATCCTTGGCCGGTGACGGACTCGGCAGCATGATTAAGATTCGCAAGGCAAAGTCAAGTGACTCCGAACGTATCGTTGAGCTGCAACTGAAGATGGCGCGGGAGACGGAGGGGCTGGAGTTAGACAGTGATGTCGTAACCAAAGGAGTGCGTGGTGTTTTTCAGCAGCCGGCACGGGGGACCTATTGGATGGCGGAGGAGGAAGGACAAATTCTGGGAATGCTTCTGGCGATACCGGAATGGAGCGACTGGCGCAACGGAACGGTGCTGTGGATACATTCGCTTTATGTCGTGCCTGAGGCTCGCGGACGCGGGGTGTTTAAGAAGCTGTATTTGAATTTGAGGAAGCAGGTAATGGAGTCGCCGGAGCTGGTGGGCCTGCGCTTGTACGTGGACAAGCAAAACAAGCCGGCTCAGAAAGTATATGAAAAACTGGGCATGACCAGGGACCATTACGAGCTGTACGAATGGCTCAAGTAGACACCGAAGACGATATGCGTTAGAGATTTGCAGGGATACCGCGGCCGGCGAGGTATTCTTTCATTTGTTTTATAGTGAAATTTTCAAAGTGCGTGATTGAGGCCATAAGCACCGCCCGGTTTAATGCGTACTCCTCAATCTAAAGAAAGCTTGTAAAAAGCTCCTGCGCATCGATTAAACAGGTTAGATTACATAAAAGCTGAGTCGTCAAATGAGATTATCTGATAGAGCAATTAAGTGGAATTGATTTGTTGGATGAGCTGAATTCGCCTATAATAGCTAAACTTTAAGCAAGATTTGTTAAAAGGTGTTTTTCTTTTGGTATTGTTTTTATATTATAGTGGCGGTATTTTCTGCCGATTTATCTTACTATGCTCTTTTGATTCAGGAAGATATGAATGTGTGGCATAGTAGCTTATCTGGGTAAAAAAGTTGCACAACCCATTCTCATAGAGGGATTAAAACGTCTGGAGTATCGGGGTTACGACTCGGCTGGTGTGGCGCTGCTGGGCAGCGGTGCGATAAAAATCAAAAAGACCAGCGGCAGAATCAGCGCCCTGGAAGGGATTTTAGATGAGCCTGCTGCCGCTGAGACATTCGGCATCGGCCATACGCGCTGGGCGACACACGGCGAGCCGAACACCATTAACGCACATCCGCATCTGGACTATACCTGCAAAATCGCCGTTGTTCATAACGGTATTATCGAAAACTACGGCACATTGAAGACATGGCTGCAAAATGAAGGGGCCAGGTTTGTAAGCGAAACCGACACCGAAGTTATAGCAAACTTAATCGGCTATTTTTACGCCAAGGGCGACGAGGGTGAGGGGAGAAGTCAATTCGACGGGCAGAACAAATTTGAATGGGCGGTTCAGCGAGCTCTCCAGGAGCTGCACGGCACCTACGGACTGGCAATTGTCTGCTCAGATTTTCCCGATATGCTCATCGGTGCGAAGAAAGGCAGCCCCTTGATTTTAGGGGTCGGAGATAACGAATATATCCTGGCTTCGGACGCGGCTGCGATCGTAGAGCATACAACTCAAGCGATATATCTTGCCGACAACGAGATGGTTACCGTCGGCCCGGAGGGCTTTCACACCAAAACGATTGACAATGTCACTGTCGCCAAGGACCTGACGCAAATTGAATTTTCATTAGAACAAATCGAGCTGGGCGATTTTGCGCATCACATGCTTAAAGAGATTTCTGAACAGCCGACAGCTTTGACCACCTGTATGGGCGGTAGAATCGACAGGCAAAACGGAAAAATTAAACTTGGCGGCTTAGCCGGCTACCTGCGTGAGCTGACCCGAACCAAACACCTTATCCTGACTGCCTGCGGCACTGCATTCCACGCGGGCCTGGTGGGAGAATTCTTGTTTGAGCAATTGGCACGTATCCCGACAGATACCGAGTACGCCAGCGAATTTCGATATCGCAATCCAATCATTGAGGATGGCACCGTCGTTATATCAATAAGCCAATCGGGCGAAACTGCCGATACTCTTGCAGCGATAGAGCAGGCCAAAGAGCGAGGAGCAACGGTGCTCGGCATTGTCAACGTCGTCGGCTCTTCCATCGCCAGAACAACCGACGCAGGGATATATCTTCATGTCGGCCCGGAAATCGGCGTTGCCAGCACGAAGGCATTTACCGCTCAGGTGGCGGTGCTGACAATGCTGGCTATCGAACTGGGCAGAAGAAGGCATATAAGCAGCGACGAGGCAGGCAGGTACATCGACCAGCTTTCCCAGATACCGGATAAGATAAGCCAAATACTACAGCAGTCCGACCATATTAAAGAGATTGCCTCGGCAAATATCGACAGGGACAATTGGCTTTTCTTAGGCAGGGGCTTTAATTACCCGGTCGCCCTTGAAGGTGCTTTGAAACTCAAGGAAATAAGCTATATTCACGCCGAGGGTCTGCCGGCTGCGGAGATGAAGCACGGCCCGATTGCCTTAATTGTTGACGGTATGCCCGCGGTTTTCATTGCCACAACCGGGCCGCAATATGACAAAATTATGGGCAACATTGAGGAAGTGCGGGCACGCGGCGGGAAAATTATCGTCGTAGCAACCGAAGGCGATGAGAATATCAAAAAACACGCCGACCATTTAATTACCGTCCCGGATGTGCCGGAGCTTTTGCAGCCGATACTGACCGTTGTGCCGCTACAACTGCTGGCTTATCACGCTGCTGTGCTTCGCGGCCACGATGTCGATAAACCTCGCAACCTTGCAAAAAGTGTTACGGTCGAGTAGACTTTCTCGCTTAATGATTAGACCCAAAATATCCGATACGGGCCGGCCTTGGCCCGGCTCAGCGGTGAAGACGCTTCACCTTGGCTTTACTCTTGTGGAGCTGCTTGTTGTCATAGCCATCATCGCCCTTTTGCTTTCCATACTTATGCCATCACTTGCAAAGGCCAGGTCTATGGCGATGCGGCTGGCCTGTGCGCACAACCTAAAGCAAATCAATTTAGCTGTGAACATGTACCTGAATGGAAACGAGGATACATACCCTTGTGCCCAGGACCCGCTGCCAGCCGGCTACTGGCTGTGGATGGGACGTGGCTGGCGGTCTTTTGTCGAGCCTTATCTGAGCACCAGGGTCAGCAAGAACAATCCTTCGGTTCTGTTTTGTCCTGAAGACCCCACCGAAAAAGACAAATATGAGGCCACCAGTTACTCCTACTCGATGGCCTTCTACCACAGCCCCCAGCAGATCGACGCGATGAGCGATAAGAGCGACACCTACACAAATCCGCAGCCATCCATGCCGCAACAAAGGTTCGACGTGGTCAAACCGTCTGGAAAGATTCTCATCGGGGAATGGTTCAGCAATCATTCGCACATAGACGGCAACGACGAAGGATGGTGGTGCTGGCAGGGCCGCCGCAATTACCTGTTTGCTGACGGACAAGTCTGCTTTCTTCAGGCCAGCCGGATTCGCCCCGCCCGCGACGGCTATCCGGACGCGAACTTGACAATTCGAGGCATCAAGGGCATCGACTGGCCCCGTTAGAGGGACCCCGCCTTGCGGGAACCCAAATTCCACAAATGCTACCCAAAAAGGACGATTTCTAACGGGGCTGGCCGCCGTAACAAACGTTACTCAGGTCACTATCAAATCACGCCACTGAGGTAATTTAGATGTTCTAACGACTGCGGCTTGGGATATCGAAAATCGGCACTTCATAATGTCCAGGTTTTGTAACTGTCTTAAGATGAAACAGTTTGCGATAGTTGGACCAAAATGCTAAAATACCGGTGTTGGTTTTTTTGAAATAGTCTGTTTCAAGAGGTTTTTGTGCAGATGGAAAGGAGAGGTAAGTATGAGAAAAACTCACTTTTTGCTGGCCATGTTTCTGACGGCAATTGTTAGTTGTCAAAAAGCAAGACTGGCTTCCGGACAGCAGGAAAATCCGATCCGGCATTCTTGCCGGATTGTCTATTCATCGCAGGCTTCCGGAGCCGAGCGCCTGGCGGCAAAAGAGATTCGTCGCTATCTGTATCTGCGGACGGGTAAGCTGCTGCCAATCGTCCAGAGCAGCAAAAATCTGAATTTCCAAACCGCCTTGATAGTTGTTGGGCGGAAAGATAGGGACATTATTAAACGAATGCAAGACAAAAATGCCGTCCTTAAATCATCTGTACCTGCTTTGCAGGCCCAACAATATCGGCTCAAAACCTTCAGAATCAATAAACAGCCCGCAGTGCTGATTGCTGGAGGCGATTCGATAGGAACGCTTTACGGAGCTTATCGATTCATTGAGCATTTTGGCGTTCGCTTTTATCTGCACGCAGATGTAATTCCCGATGAAAGGATTGCTCTAAAGCTCCCCAGTCTGGATGAGCGGGGTGAGCCGTTATTTGAATTACGCGGCATTCATCCTTTCCACGATTTCCCGGAGGGGCCGGACTGGTGGAACGTTGATGACTATAGGACGATCATCGCTCAGCTGCCCAAGCTGCGAATGAATTTCTTCGGTTTGCATTGTTATCCGGAGGGTGGAGTTGGTCCGGAACCCGCGGTCTGGATCGGTAAACCTGAGGATGTCTTTCCGGATGGACGGGTTAAGTTCAGTTCTCAGTCACGCCACTTTACTGCGCACAGCGGCACCTGGGGATACAAATCTAAGGATACTACAGATTTCAGTTTTGGTGCCGACCAGTTGTTCGACCGCAACGATTATGGTGCCAATTATATGAAGGGAATGACCCCCTGGCCGAAAACCGCCGAAGATCGCAACGAACTATTCAATCGCTTCGGCAATGTCCTAAAGAAAGCTTTCACTTTTGCAAAGAAACTGGGAGTCAAGACCTGCATCGGAACTGAAGTGCCCCTTACGATTCCAAAGATGGTCAAGGACCACTTAAAAGAAGAAGGCAAAAATCCTGACGATTCGTCAGTTGTACAGCGCCTTTACGAAGGCATGTTCCAACGGATAACGAAAACGCATCCGCTGGACTACTACTGGCTCTGGACGCCGGAAGGGTGGACCTGGGGTGGAGCGCCAGAGGAGCAGGTGGCGGCGACAGAAAAAGATATTCTGCTTGCAGTTACGGCGGCGAAAAAGGTTAATGCCCCGTTTACTCTTGCGACGTGCGGGTGGGTATTAGGCCCGCCAAAGGATCGGGCGCAGTTTGATAACGTTTTGCCGAAAGAGATGCCGTTTAGTTGTATCAACCGTCAGGTAGGATTTGAACCGGTTGAGCCCAGCTTTGCACGTCTCAAGGGCCGACCCAAATGGGCCATACCCTGGCTGGAAGATGACCCAGCAATGATCATCCCGCAACTCTGGGCAGGTCGGATGCGACGCGATGCAGCCGACGCACTGGCTTACGGGTGCACGGGCCTGATGGGCATCCACTGGCGGACACGCATCCTCGGGCCCAACGTCTCAGCGCTGGCACGTGCAGCCTGGGAACAGAGCGGCTGGAACCCGGACTTCGGCAAGAAGGTCGAACCGCCTGACCCGAAACTCACCGAGGGCCGTGAAGGCGGAAACGTCGCTGCGTTCCCTAACAATCCCATGGCAGACACCGAGGATGACCCGCTTTATCAGACGGTCATCTGGGATGTGAGGGCCTACCGCCTGAAAGTGCCGAACGGCAAATACAAGGTGACACTGCAGTTCTCTGAGCCGCACTATAATGAAGCGGGCAAACGGATCTTTGGAGTTAAACTGCAGGGCAAAAGAGTTCTTGATAAGCTGGACATATTTGCCAAGGTCGGCAAGAACAGGGCGCTGGATTACACGTTCGAAGATGTGCGAGTAACTAATGGTTTGTTGGATATTAGCTTTGTGAAGGTCGTGGAGTTTCCTTGTATCGCGGCTATTGCCGCAGAAGGTGATGGTGGTATAAGGAAAGTCAACTGCGGTGGCCCGGCGTACAAAGACTACGAAGCAGACTTGCCGCCTTCGGGACCCGACGGCAGGCCGCGCGACCTGCCGACAGACGACTTCTATGCCGACTGGGCTCTGACGCAGTTCGGCCCCGAAGCGGCAAAGCAAATTGCCAGGCTGTTCGCACGGCTCGACGGGGGAACACCGGTAGCGGCCGGAGGGCGAAATGCTAACCTGCCGAGGCCCTCTACCTGGGTGGGAGGACCGGGCGGAATCAACCCGGACCCAAGACCATGGGAGCAGGTAAGCAAGGAATACGAATTTATATATGAGCTGGCCAAACTGCGCCCGCACGTCAAGGGAGCAGGCAATCTGGAACGGTTCGACTATTGGCTGAACACCTTCCGCTATCTGCGAGCGGTGGGGCGGGTAAACTGCACCTGGGCCCGGTTCAACGAGGCAATGAAAAAGGTCAAAGACCAGAAGCAAGCCGAAGCCCGCAAGGAGCTCGCACGTCAAACTGCTCTTCCGCTGCGCAAAGAGCTGGTCGCCCAGGTCGCCGATGTGCACCGCTATCTGTTGGCGACCATAACTACCACAGGCGGGATGGGCAATGTGGCCAACTGGCAGCAGCATCTGTTGCCGACCTTACTTACGCAGCCTGGCCAGGAACTGGCCAAAATTCTGGGGCAGGAATTGCCTGCAGATGCAATGCCTTCAAAGCCGTACGACGGCCCACCGAGAATGTTCGTGCCGACAGTCCGCAGCAGCTTGATGGCTGGCGAAGACTTAAGACTCGAGGTGATTATCCTGGCTCAGAACAGGGCTAAAAACGCATTTTTGTATTGGCGGTCGATAGGCGCGGACAAATACAATGAGATTGCCCTCACCCACATTGCTCGCCCAGCCCCTTTGAGGGGCGGGGCTCGTGGAGTATATTCGGTCACAATACCTGCCAGGGAAATCAAAAAAGCTGATCTGGAGTACCATATAAAGGTTACTGCTGATAATGGCCGCAGCATTTACTTCCCGGCGACAGCACCGAAGATGGACCAAACAGTAGTGATTATCCAATAAGCAGGAAAGGAAATATCAAGATACTGTGAATTCACGCGAAAGAGTATTGAAAGCATTGAACTATGAATCGACTGACCGTGTTCCCGTGGATTTGGGAGGTACGCTTTGTTCCGGTTCTCACGTTAGTGTAATCGCGAATGTGCGACAGGCGCTTGGTCTGGACAAGCCCGGCGAGCCGGTAAAAGTTGTCGAGCCTTATCAAATGCTCGGAGAGGTTGCCGCTGACTTGCGAGAGGCTCTTGGTATTGATGTTGTTAATCTGCCTGGACCAAAGAACATGTTCGGCTTCAGGAACACAGATTGGAAGCCGTGGCGAACATTCGACGGCACAAATGTGCTCGTGCCAGCCAAGTTCAATACTGAGCCGCAGCCTAATGGAGATATTCTGATGTATCCGCAAGGTGACAAGTCGGTGCCGGCCTCGGCTCGGATGCCCAAAGGTGGGTTCTATTTTGACTCGATTATTCGTCAGAAACCCATTGACGAAGCCAGGTTAAATCCAGCGGATAATCTGGAGGATTTTGCGCTAATCGGCGAGGAAGATTTGAAATTCTATGAGCAGGAGGCACAAGAGCTTTATGAGAACACCGACCTTGCCATTGCAGCAGGGTTTGGCGGAACGGCCTTTGGTGACATAGCGCTTGTCCCCGCACCATGGATGAAGGACACAAAGGGAATTCGGGACATTGAAGAATGGTATATCAGCACTGTCTCGCGAAGAGAATATATTAAGGATGTTTTTGCGGGTCAGGCTGAAATCGCGGTCAAAAACCTTGAGCGGATTTACCAGGCCGTTGGCGACAAGGTCCATGTCGTGTTTTTGGATGGGACCGACCTCGCAGCACAGGACACATTATTCTGCGGCCCGGATGGATACAAAGAGCTTTATTTGCCGAACAGCCGGAAAATCAACGACTGGATTCACGCCAACACAAAATGGAAAACGATGAAACACTGCTGCGGTGGCTGCGAGCCGTTGATTGAGGGGTTCATAGAAGCAGGATTCGATATCCTGAATCCCGTTCAAACTTCGGCCAGAGGAATGGACCCGGAATTTCTGGTTGATAAGTACGGCGGAAGGATAGTGTTTTGGGGCGGCGGTGTGGATACACAACATACGCTGCCGTTTGGCACGGCTGATGAGGTGCGCCGGCAGGTAACCGAGCGGGTGCGGATATTTAGCCGGAAGAACGGCTATGTCTTTAATACAGTGCACAATATCCAATGCAATACGCCGACTGACAACGTGCTGGCGATGTTTGGGGCACTGGGTAGGAAGGTTTAACGGTAACACGATATATAGACAGGGAAATGTTGAAAATGAAAAGATATGCGTATCAAACATTTCTTGTGGTGCTTTTGGTTTTTTTACCGGGTTGCCTCGGCGAGAAGAAAACTTGCATTGGCCGAGCGGGGGCAAGGCGCGTTATAAGTTTAGATGGTAGCTGGGAAATTGCCGAAGGTAGCATGGACTCTATTCCGAATCGCTTCGAGCATACGGTGCAGGTCCCTGGCCTGGTCGATATGGCAAAGCCGGCTTTTGCCGAAGTCGGGAAAAAAAGCGAAAAACGGCAGGCTTTTTGGTATCGCCGCACATTTACTGTCAACGGGACTGTCCCTGAGGTGGCTCTGTTAAAAATTCACAAGGCCAAATATGGCACTCGGGTATTTCTGAACGGTAAGCTCATTGGTGACCACCTGCCTTGCTTTACGCCTGCCCTACTTGACGTTCGTGACTACCTTAACGGCTCCGGAGCAGCAAATGAAATTATCGTGCGGGTGGGTGCATTTCGTGATTCTGTTCCGGAAAGCATCCCGTCGGGCTGGGACTTCGAAAAGTATCTTTATATCCCCGGCATTTACGATTCCGTGGAACTTATCCTCACCGGCAAACCTTACATTGTAAATGTGCAGACCGTCCCGGATATTTCCGCCCACAAAGTACGGGTTGTTACTGAGCTGCAATGGCCTAACAGGTCAGGATACGCTTCCATATCTTATGAAGTATCAGAAGCAAGGACCGGCAAACTGGTCGGTGCGGTGAAGGAGTCCGGCCTGCCTTTCGCACCTAATCAAACTACAAAGCTGGATGTTACCATTCCTATAGAGGACTGTAAATTATGGACTCCTGAAAATCCTTTTCTTTATGAATTGAAGCTAAAGACGGGAGGTGACTGTCTGCGAGTTCGGTTTGGTATGCGGTCATTTAGATTTGATAAGGAATCCGGCCGAGCAATTTTGAATGGCAAACCATACTTCATGCGTGGCACTAATGTTTGCATTTATCGTTTCTTTGAAGACTCACAGCGTGGAGATCGGCCGTGGCGCAAAGAATGGGTCCGCCGGTTACATCGAAAGTTTAAGAGTATGCACTGGAACTCGATTCGCTATTGTATCGGCTTTCCGCCGGAGATATGGTACGAGATTGCCGACGAAGAAGGATTTCTCATTCAGGACGAATTTCCCATCTGGTTTCTCGGCAATGAGAACTGGCCCAAAGCCCTCAAAAGCGACGCTATCGCCGCCGAATATGGTGAATGGATGCGGGAAAGATGGAACCATCCGTGCGTAGTTATCTGGGACGCTCAGAATGAAACCGTGACAGATGAGACCGGCAAAGCTGTTCAGGCAGTACGTCACCTGGACCTGTCCAATCGTCCGTGGGAGAACGGCTGGGCGCGGCCGCAGAGTTCGGCTGACTTCGTGGAGTCTCATCCGTATCTGTTTGCCAAAATTCAATGGGGCAGCGGGGACTTCCGTTTGTCAGATTTGGCCAATACATCCGGCAAACCCGGCGTAAGAGGTGTCCAGAGAGATTATAAGCTTCCCATTATAATCAATGAGTATGCGTGGCTGTGGCTTAACCGTGACGGTACGGTAACATGCTTAACAGATAAGGTATATAACAGTTTGCTTGGGCCGAATTCGACTGTTGCTCAGCGGCGTTTGCTCTACGCACGTTACCTGGCTGCTTTGACCGAATTTTGGCGCTGTCACCGTGAATGTGCCGGTGTCCTGCATTTTTGCGGACTGGGTTATTCGCGGCCCGGTGACAAACCCAGGCCCGAAGGCGGCGCAACAAGCGACCATTTTCTGGACATCGAGACATTGGAGTTTGAACCTAACTTCGACAAATTGCTTAAGGACGCCTTTTCACCCGTTGGCATTATGATTGACAAGTGGGACGAGCAGCTTCCACCGGGAGTCGAAATCCAAGTTCCTGTTTTTGTGATTAATGACCTGTATAAAGACTGGAAGGGAAGTGTACGTCTTCGAATCTTACGTGGAGTCGAAACCGTTTGCGAACAGACAAAGAGTTGTGCGGTCAGCGGCCTTGGCCGAGAGATTTTATCCTTTAAGGTAACTGTTCCAAATTCGCAGGGACAGTATCAGCTCGTAGCCGAGCTGATTGCCGAAGGCGCGCCGGTTCGCAGCCTGAGAGATTTCAATGTTTCTTCATCACAGTAGCATAAATTCCTGCTCTCAGCCGCTATAACGGGTGAGCTGTTATCATATACAAGGAATGCAAAATGGGAAATGGTGGTAAAGTGAAACTTGCGGGAGATTCCGGCAGTTCAGTTTACATTTTTATGGTGTGTATCGTGGCTGCTCTGGGGGGCTTGTTGTTTGGCTATGATACCGGGGTAATTAACGGGGCCATTGGTCCTCTGAAAACCTACTTCGCCCTTGACGCAAAGGCTGAAGGCTGGGCGATGGGATGTGCCTTACTCGGATGCGCGATCGGGGCGGCCAGCGCAGGTGTGCTCAGCGACTGGTTGGGACGCAAAAAGGTGCTAATTTTTTCCGCGATTTTGTTCTTTATCTCGGCAGTGGGGACCGCTCTGCCGCGGACTATTACCACCTTTATCATTTTTCGAATAATCGGCGGCCTGGGAGTTGGGGCCGCATCTATATCGTCACCGATGTATATCGCCGAGATAGCACCGGCGCGGATTCGCGGCCGAATGGTCTCGGTCAATCAGTTTGCAATCGTGACGGGTTTTTTGGTCGTATATTTTGTGAACTATTTCATCGCGCTTCAGGGTGATACGACGTGGAACCTCCAGCTTGGCTGGCGGTGGATGTTTGGTTCCGAGGCGATCCCGGCCATACTGTTATTGGTACTGCTTTTCTTCATACCTGAAAGTCCCCGCTGGCTCACCAAGCAAGGCCGCAGTGACGAGGCCCTGACTATTCTCAGTCGGGTTGACGGAACCGAGTACGCCAAGAGTGAGCTTCTGGAAATCAAGGATGCAATTGCCCACGAAAGCGGGTCGTTAAAGCAATTGCTCCAGCCGGGCATGAAGATTGTGTTGGTCATGGGTATCGTGCTGGCCATTCTCCAGCAGGTGACGGGAATCAATGTTTTCCTGTACTTTGGCACCGAGATTTTTAAGAAGATGGGTTCTGAAACCAATGCCGCTTTGCTTCAGACAGTCATTGTCGGTGCCGTGAATATGACGTTTACTATTATTGCCATCTGGACGGTGGATCGTCTTGGCCGAAGGCCGTTAATGATGATAGGCTCTGCCGGCATGGGGCTTTCACTGCTTGCGATGGGCCTGGCGGCGTACTTCCAGAGGACGGAGTTATGGGTTCTTTTATTTATTCTCAGTTATATCGCGTGTTTTGCGTTATCGGTGGGACCGGTGACATGGGTTATCTTATCCGAAATCTTCCCCACCCGCATTCGCGGCCGAGCGATGGCCATTGCCACTGTATGTCTGTGGATAGCAAACTATATAGTCTCCCAAACGTTCCCTATGATGGATGAAAACCAATGGCTGCTAGCCAGGTTTCATCATGCTTTTCCGTTTTGGGTTTACGGGGCTTTCAGTGTTATTTTGCTGGGCTTTGTCTGGCGATTTGTGCCGGAAACCAAGGGAAAAACCCTTGAAGAAATAGAAAAGCATTGGAAACTATAAACAAAAATTAAATAAGCTTGGTCATTTAGAAAAGGAGCAAAGACGATGAAAGGTATAAAGCTAATAGATGGTCTTGTATTGTCATTGTTGTTTTGTATGTGCCTTACCGCCTCTGCTGCCGGGCAAACAAAACTGCTCTGGCAGATTGGCAAGGCCGACAACAACACCGCTGAGTTCGCACTTGGGCCGGACAGGAGTAACCAGTACTCAGTGACATTTCCTCGCGACGCATTATTCATCGCAGGTCAATCTGACCCAAAGCAGGACTGGCCTTATATACAGCCGGGGCCGGCGGATACCTGGGCCGGCAGCAAGAGCCATACGTTTGCGATTCTGTTCGGCGTCAAGAGTGCACCGAGTACAGGTGATGGCGAATTAGTTCTGGATTTTGTGGATACGCACAGTTCCAAGCCGCCCAAAATGCAAATCAAGATTAACGACACAAGTTTTGTGCGCGAGCTGCCCAAAGGTGCTGGGGATGCGTCAGCTTTCGGCGAGGTCGATAAAGGCCGTGAGCACCGGCTCACAATCGACTTCCCAGCTCGGGTGATTGAAGCCGGAACGAATACAATCACCATTACCTCTCTGACAGGCAGCTGGATACTCTACGATTATGTAGCGCTGAGGGCCCCAATCGGCGTTGAGACCGGCCCGCTCAAATCCACGACCAAGCTGCTGGATGTCCACACGCAACCTTTCCTGGTAGAGCACACGGACGGCAAACTGTATCAGCCCGTCTTGGCCTCTGTGCTGCATGTTGGTGAGCCGGTTGAGACCACGGTCGCTGTTAACGGAGCCGAACCTGTCAAACAGGTGCTTAAGTCTGGCTACAAGGTAATCGAGGGGTTTGCACCGGTAGTGACGAAGCCAACTCCGGTCGAGGTCAATGTCAAGGTAGGAGGCCAATCGATCGGCAAGCAAAGCGTAACCATCAAGCCAGTCCGCAAGTGGGAGGTGTACCTGCTGCACCACTCCCATGTGGACATCGGTTACACGCATGTGCAAACGGAAGTCGAACGCATGCACTGGCGGTATTTCGAGCAGGTCATTGAGCTGGCGCGAAAGAGCGCAGATTATCCGCCCGGGTCGCGGTTCAAGTGGAACGTCGAAGTATTGTGGGCGGTCGATAGCTACCTGAAACAGGCGTCGAAAGAAAAGCAAAAGCAGTTCATCGAGGCCATCAGGAAAGGCTGGATCGGGCTGGATGCCCTGTATGGCAACGAACTGACGGCCCTGTGCCGGCCGGAAGAGCTCATTCGGCTTGTCGATTACGCTCAGAAGCTGAGGCAGCGATATGATTTTACAATTAACTCGGCTATGATTACCGATGTGCCCGGATACACATGGGGCATTGTTCCCGTGCTGGCCCAAAGTGGTGTGAAGTATTTCTCGGTCGGACCGAACCGGGGTCACCGTATTGGGTACACGCTGTCGGCCTGGGGTGACAAGCCCTTCTACTGGCAGTCACCTTCGGGAAAACATGAAATTCTGTGTTGGGTTGCCGGCGAAGGTTACTCGCTTTTTCACGCCGGGCGTCTCGATGCCGGAAGGCTTTTCAACTACCTCAAACGCCTTGAGAGTTCGAAGTATCCTTACGATATAGTTCAGGTCCGCTACTCAATTGGCGGTGACAACGGCCCGCCGGACCCGGGACTCAGCGAGTTCGTGAAAAAGTGGAACGAAAAATATGCTTACCCGAAGCTGGTCGTGGCTATGACGAATGAGATGTTCCGCGAATTCGAACGCCGATACGGCAAAAAGATACCGAAAGTCCGTGGCGATTTTACGCCGTACTGGGAAGACGGCGCAGGCTCATCTGCGCGTGAGACTTCGCTGAACCGTGCTGCAGCCGAACGTTTAGTGCAGGCCGAGACGCTGTGGGTGATGCTTAATCCCGCCAAGTACCCGGCCGAGGATTTCTACAAGGCCTGGCGTGAGGTGATACTCTATGACGAACACACCTGGGGCGCGCACTGCAGTATAAGCCAGCCGGACAGTGATTTCACAAAAGCCCAGTGGAAAATAAAGCAGGCTTTTGCCCTTGAAGCGGACGCTCAGTCGCGTGAGCTACTGAATGCCTCGCTGGCCAAACACCGTAGCGAGGCAAAAAAGGTCGCGGCTGTGGATGTATTTAACACCTGCTCATGGCCGCGAACGGACCTTGTCGTGTTGCCGATGCCGAAGGACATGGCAACCCGCCTTTTTAATGGGCGGGCTGAAACCGTTAAAGATGCTGATGGTAGGCGCGTTCCATCGCAACGACTTTCAACAGGCGAGTTAGCGTTCCTTGCCCAGAATGTCCCACCCTTTGCTGCAAAACGATACACCCTCCGTCCCCCGGAGGTTCGCGCGTCAGGCAATGCGAGGGTAAAGGGCGCGCAACTAAGCAACGACCGAATTACCCTGACCGTCAACCAAAAAAGCGGCGCGATCTTGAGTCTGAAGTGGACGAAACTGAAGGCTGATCTGGTGAACCGCAAAAACGGGCTGGGATTGAATGATTATTTCTATGTGGCCGGCAGGGACCCGAAAGCTCCGCAGCGCAACGGACCCGTCAAAATCACCGTTAAGGAGCGCGGGCCGCTCGTCGCATCACTGCTGATCGAATCCGATGCGCCGGGCTGTCATAAGCTCACCCGCGAGGTTCGGCTGGTCACCGGCTTGGATCGTGTGGACATCATCAACGTCATCGACAAGCAGAAGATTTACAAACAGGAGGGTGTGCACCTGGCCTTTGCTTTCGATGTGCCAAAGGCCGTGTGCCGAATGGACGTACCTTGGGCTGTAGTTCGACCTGAAGTGGACCAACTGCCCGGCGCCTGCAAGAATTATTTCACCGTCCAACGATGGGTGGATGTGTCCAACAAGGATTACGGTGTTACCTGGGCGACGGTCGATGCGCCGCTGATCGAGGTCGGCGCGATTACCAACGACCCCCGCGGGGGTGTCGGGTGGCTCAAACACATCGAACCATCAACGACGCTGTATTCCTACGTGATGAACAACTACTGGGAAACCAACTACAAGGCGGGCCAGGAAGGCCCGACGATATTCCGTTATTCGATTAGGCCTCACGGCCCGTTCGATTCTGCCAAGGCTTCAAAATTTGGTATTGAGCGCAGCCAGCCCCTTGTGGTTGTGCCGGTTGATAAAGAGGCTCCCGTTCGACATTCTATTCTGAGAGTCGAACCTGCCGGTGTAATCGTAACCGCCTTCAAGCCCAGCGAGGATGGCAAGGCCCGAATTGTGCGCCTGTTCAATGCAGGTGGGCGGCCAGCGAAGGCCAGGATTATCTGGGCGAAGCCGGCACCTAAGACGGTATGGCTGAGCAACTTTGCGGAAGAAGAGGTTTCCAAAATAACTACGCTAATAAATATGGTGGCATACGAAATCGTTACTTTGCGGATTCCGTTGGGGAGATAGGAAGCAAAAATGACCTCACGAGAGCGAGTTTTAGCTGCGTTAAACCATCGTGAGCCCGACCGTGTCCCCATTGACTTTTCCGGGCACCGGTCTTCTGGCATCGCGGCAATCGCATACCCCAGGTTGCGAAAATATCTGGGCCTGCCGCCCAGGCCGATTCGCGTTTATGACGTCATCCAGCAGTTGGCGATTGTTGATGAGGACGTACTGGATAGATTCCACGTAGACACCATCGAGTTGGGCCGAGGCTTCGCACTGGATGACCCCGCACCAATTGTGCCCTCTGAGCAGAGCCTGGCGTCCGGGGGGATTTCCGGGGCCGGCTCACCACAATTGGTGCGGGGCTGGTCACCGTGGACATTGCCGGACGGCACACCGTGTCTTCTACCTTCTTGGACACGCTTTGAAAGAGAGGATGGCCGCTGGGTGATTCGGTCGAAAACCGGCAGAGTCCTCGGCCACAAGCCAGATGGGACACTGTATTTTGAGCAGAGCTATTTTCCTTTTGCCGAGGGTGACGATCTGCAGGCGATCTCTGTCGCCCTTGAAGAATGTATGTGGACAGCGGTCGCCAGTCCACCTGGTCCAATCGACAATGAAGCATTGTCCGAAGGGGCCAAGCGATTGCGAGAAAAGACTGATAGGGCGATTATAGGCCTGTTCGGAGGCAACCTGTTTGAAATCGGCCAGTTCCTTTACCGCAACGATGTATTTATGATGCTGCTGGCCGGCGAGCCGCAGCACGCTCACCGTTTTCTCGATAAGCTCGTCGAAATTCATCTGGCCAATCTCGAGCGCTTCCTTGAAGCTGTCGGCGAGTATATCGATATTATTCTTTTTGGCGATGACCTCGGGATGCAGACGGGTCCTATGATTTCGCCGCAGATGTATTGTAAGTTTTTCAGGCCGCGTCACAAGCTGCTTTGGAACCGCGCAAAAGAGCTGGCTGACGTGAAGGTCATGCTTCATTGCTGCGGCGGAGTTCGAGAGCTGATTCCTGATTTAATCGAGGCAGGTGTTGACGCCATCAATCCGGTTCAGATTAGCTGTTCGGGAATGGACGCGGCAGAGCTAAAGGCCGAGTTTGGTAAGGACCTTACCTTCTGGGGCGGTGGCTGTGATACCAGAGACGTGCTGCCCAACGGCACTCCGAAACAGGTTGCCGAACACGTCAAAAAGCAAGTGGAAATACTCAGTCCCGGTGGAGGCTTCGTTTTTCAGCAGGTACACAACATTTTGGCAAACGTTGGCGCCGAGAACATTGCGGCGATGTTTGACGCAGTAAATGATGCACCTTATGTCGTAGAGAAGCATACATGAGCTCAATTGATTATGGGATAATTGTCTTTTACTTCGGCGTTGTGATCGGGCTGGGTTTCTGGTATCAGAAGCGAGCGTCAAAGAGTTTGGGGGCCTATTTTCTGGGGGGCAAGAGTATCCACTGGTTGGCTCTGGCCATGTCTGGTTCGGTATCAAACTTCGACATTACCGGGACCATGTGGATTATTTCAATACTCTTTGTCCTGGGAATGAAGTCAATGTGGCATCACTGGATGTGGGGCTTTTTGATGGGCGCCTTTTTTATGAGCTATATGGGTAAATGGGTGCGCCGCTCGAACGTGATGACGGCCGCCGAGTGGATGAAGACCCGTTTTGGCAGTGACGCAGGCGGCAGGTTGGCCCGAACCGCTTACGCACTGATGGCAGTACTCACTCTGGCCAGTTTCATCGGATATGCTTATCAAGGGATCGGCAAATTTGCATCCGTATACATTCCGCTTGAATCCCTTGCTCAATACACGTCAATTTCCTGGGTGCAGAACATACTCACGGAATACGAACCCGATGTTCTGGCAGTGCTGATTATTGGCGTAACCACCCTCTACGTTATTCTTGGCGGACTTTACAGTGTCGTGGTGACCGATGTAATCCAGACCATTATCCTGACCGTCAGTAGTATATTTATTGCCTATATTGCGTGGTCGAAGCTGACACCAGAGCTATTGACTCCTCTGTCGCAAGACTGGACTTCATTAACTGTGCCGTGGCGAATCGAAGAATTTGCCGGAACCGACAATGCACATTTCGAGTTTTTTGGTGCCCTCGTAATTGTCTGGGTCCTGAAGGGCCTGTTGCTCAACGCAGGCGGCCCTGCTCAGATGTACGATTTCCAGCGGTTCCTGGCGGCGCGCAATGCCCGTGATGCCGCCAAAGTTGGTGCAGCCTGGAGCTTTTTTCTGATTGTCCGCTGGGCAATGGCGATTGGAATTGCTCTGCTGGCTCTTACGGGTGTCACCGGCGTAACGGATTCTGAGAAAGTAATGCCTCTGGTTCTGCTGGAATTTCTGCCGACCGGTGTAAGGGGAATTGTCATTGCCGGCCTGCTGGCAGCGTTCATGTCAACCTTCAGCTCCACCGTCAACAGTGGCGCTTCCTTTATCGTTCGCGATATCTGGCAGCCTTACTTTCGTCCACAAGCCGGCGACAAAGAATCTGTGCGGTTCAGTTATCTGGCCACGCTTTTGCTGGTTCTGGTCGGTATTGGTATTGGTTTTCAAGCCAGGTCGATTGCTCAAATTTGGGGTTGGATGATGATGGCACTGGGTGCAGGTGTCGTGATACCGAATGTGCTCAGGTGGTACTGGTGGCGAATGAACGGCTGGGGCTACTCCCTGGGGACCTTTGTCGGTATTGTTTTGTCTTTAACAATTCTTTTCTTCCCCGATGCGCCGGTATACTATGTGTTTCCTTTGGTATGCACAGCCTCGCTACTTACAAGTATTGTGGTGTCCCTGGTAACGCAGCCTGCTGACCAGGATGTTCTTATTTGCTTTTACAGGTCTGTTCGGCCGTTTGGATTGTGGAAACCGATTCGAGAAAAAGCCCAATTATCCGCTGACCAGTTGTCCTCTAAGTCTGAAAACGTCCTGCTGACGATTCTAAACGTCGTTCTTGCTATGCTTGCGATTACCGGCTTGTATCTATTTCCTATGTACCTGGTGGGTCATTGGTACCTCAATTCGATGATATGGCTCAGCCTGGCGGTTGCGGCCATTGTAGCGCTTAGATACACCTGGTACAGAAATCTGCCCGCCCCGTTAGAAATTTCACACCGGGGCGTTTGACAGAAGCGGATTCATAATATAGCACAAAAACCGCAAATTTCTAACGGGGCCCGGGCCGGGTGAGAATACTGGTCTTCGTTGATATTTAGAACCTCTAATGTTCTGGTGGATCGTGATGATAAGCATCTCAACCATCCTTTTTGTGACTTTCCGTTGAATGCATTGGCACACGCCGGTGGCAGCATCATGTACGAGAGACGCGGGGGTCTCTACCGTCGCACGTAATGCTCGTCCGTCACGCCTGTCAGAAGTCCGCCAGTGGCGGATATCCGCATCCATCGTGCCAAGATTTTCGCAATGATTATTGATTATTGATAAATGATTGTTTGGTCCTGCCTTTTCACTAACTCGTACTTCGCAGCGAAGCCCTGCTTCGCAGAGTATTATCAATAATCCTTTATCCTTAATCATTTCTGTATGGGCTAAGCAGATTTTCTGTTGTCATGAGCATATATTTTGTTAACCTAACAATCATGCGGGTAGCGTTAGGACAATTTAACGCCATCGTAGGCGATTTGGCCGGCAATGCCGAAAAGATGCGCAGAATCTGGGCCGAGGCACTGCAGTCAAATGTAGATTTGTTGGTCTTTCCCGAACTTGCTGTTTGCGGCTATCCGCCGGAAGATTTGCTTCACAAGAAGCATTTTTTACAGGACAATCGTTTGATAGTCGATAAACTCGCCGCCGATTGCCCGGACAAAACCACAATAGTCGGCTTTGCCGAAAGCTACCGGCGCAAAAGTTACAATTCTGCCGCTGTGTTACAAACCGGTCGGATAAACAAAATTTATCGAAAAGGCATACTGGTAGATTACGGTGTATTCGATGAGCGAAGGCATTTCCAGCCCGGCACTGAGCCCGTGGTAATCAATATAGCCGGCCTCGATGTCGCTATCACCATTTGCGCCGATATCTGGGACACCGATTGGCTGGCCGGTTTGCTCGGCAACACCACCAAAATCCAAATGATTATAAATATCTCAGCATCGCCCTTCCATCTGGGAAAGATTGAGAAGAGACAGGAAATAATCAGCCGGTGCGCAAAGGAATTTAATTGCGCTGTTGCATATTGTAATCTTGTTGGCGGTCAGGATGAATTGGTTTTTGACGGCCGAAGTATTTTCGCCGATTCGGCCGGCAAGCTCATTGCAAAAGGCAGGGCGTTTGCCGAGGACATATTAATTGCAGACATCATTCCGACGGGTGGCAGCCTCAAGCGCAGCTTGGGGATGGCCTCCGTGCAAGTCAAGCCGATGCCGCCGCCGGCACCGCAGCCAACCGACCTTCTCGATGAAGTCTATCAGGCACTTGTGCTCGGAACAAGGGATTACGCGCAGAAAAACGGCTTCAAGAAAGTCTTGCTTGGCCTTAGTGGGGGCATCGATTCTTCGGTCACCGCTGCTATTGCCGTGGCTGCTTTAGGGCCGGAGAATGTTGTCGGCATCACAATGCCATCGAAATTCAACAGCCCCGAGACAATAGCCGATGCAGAGAAAGTGGCAAAGAATTTAGGTATCGAATTCCTGACCATCCCGATCGAGCCGATACTTAAGCAGTTCGACCAGGCATTAAAGGAAGTACCCGGCTGGGACAGCGAAGGTATTGCTTACGAGAATCTGCAGGCCAGAATCCGCGGCGGCATCCTGATGTCACTGAGCAACCAGTTTGGCTCACTGGTATTAACAACCGGCAACAAAAGTGAAACCGCAGTTGGCTATGCGACCCTTTATGGCGACACTGCAGGCGGCTTTGCCGTGATAAAGGATGTCCCCAAAACGATGGTCTACAAATTGGCTGAACGTATAAACAAAATATCGGGTCGGCAAATTATACCTGCTGATGTGCTAAACCGGCCGCCCACTGCTGAGCTAAAGCCGGGTCAGAAGGACAGCGACAGCCTGCCCGATTATGATTTACTTGATAAAATCCTCAAAGGCTACGTTGAAGAGGACAAATCCGTACAGCAGCTTGTTGAATCCGGCCTGCCGCAGGATGTTGTCCTGCGTGTCATTCGTATGGTTGACCGTAATGAATATAAAAGAAGACAATCGCCGCCGGGGGTAAAAATTACGCTAAAGGCCTTCGGAAAAGATAGGAGACTACCAATAACAAACCGTTATAGCTCCTTCGATGATAAAATGTAACTTTTCTTTCAGTGACACTAAGAGTCCTGATTCTCGCTTTCTGCAGGCTTATCACCAAAACCCTTTTTTTCCACAACGTGCATAATTACATCGGCGAATGTTTTAAGCAGCATAAAAAGTGCCAAGGTCGTTTTTTCCGCAAAAGTCCCCCTCAATTTCTGTCAGCCAAGCACACAAGACTTCCGTCCAGCAGGGAAGCGAACAGGCGACCACCTGCTGCGATCATGCCGTCGAACACGGGGGGATACTCAAGTGGTGTTTCAGACAGTTTCTTTCCATCCTTGGCCGAAATGGCTATGACCTGCGCTCCTTTGCGCGCTTCAAAGGCGGCATAGGGATCTTTCGGATCAAATACATCCGGAGCGCCGGCCACGAACAAAGTATCGCCTGCTTTCACCATGGCACGGATTCGCACCGGCAGCCACCGCATCCAGACCGGCGGTTTCGCTCGCGTGTAGCCGATCATTTTGTCCAGTCCGAAAGCCTCGCTTTCGAGCTTTCGTATCTGATTACCACGTGCGCGTGAATAGTCGGATTGAGGTAACCATTTGACCGGCTCACGGGAGCCTTCCTCACCAACGATCTGCGGCTCGTTCGCATTCAGGTCGGCAAACAGCAGATAACCTTCCTTGCCCGGAAAGAACATCAGGCTGTGCACGTTCCGACGATAGAACACGCGGACGGCGTAAGTCTTTTTGTCGTCGACCACAAGGAGCTGTCCGGTCTTCGGGGCCTGGTTCGCTAACTGGAAGCCGGGCCATCGCTTTGAGTACATCCAGAACGTACGGTTGTACCAGGAGCCGTCCAACAGACCGGCTGTCGAGAAGATATGCAGGCCCACATCCTGAGCGCCTTTGCTCGAGAGGACCGGCACTTCGACCTCTTTCAACTCGGGCGTCATCTTCTTC
>JAUXAB010000113.1 GCA_030615025.1 Phycisphaerae bacterium
AAAATCAGTTTTTGAAAGAATTTGTGAATCAATGTCTCGACTACTACAGAAAAAATGTATCTTCACATCTGATTCGAGTTTGACAATATGTTCTGCGACAGCGATAGCGGGATAGATATGTCCCCCGGTTCCACCGCCGGCAAAGAAGAAGTTTTTGCCGTCCATTATTTTTTCTCCCCCTCACCTGTTGGTGCTTTCGCTGACTGTTTTGCTATATTTAACAATACTCCAACCGCACCGGCCGAGAGCAGCATACTCGTTCCGCCGGCACTTACAAACGGTAGAGGTATACCTTTTGTCGGCAGCACAACCGTTACCACCCCGATATTAAGTGCTGCCTGAGCGGCGATTGTTAAAACAATCCCACCAGCCAAAATCTGACCGAAACGGTCCCGGCAGCGCACAACCACCAAAATTCCCAGCCAAACAAATACAATAAACAATCCAATGACCGCTGCGGTTCCGATGAAACCGAGCTCTTCGCCGATGATGGCGAAAATGAAATCTGTTGTATCTTCCGGCAGATGGCCATATTTGCAAATCCCTCTACCCAGTCCTTTGCCCCAGAGTCCGCCGGAGCCGAGGGCAATCAGAGACTGGTTCGCCTGATAAGCGGCGGAATCGGCCCATTTTTCGGGGTTCAAAAAAGCCCAAATTCGTTGAATTCGGCCAGGAAAGCGGATTAATGCCACAAGAAAGGCAATTGCGACAAACGGCAGAGGCGTCAGAATATGCCACCATTTGACGCCGGCAATTATTAACATCAGAAAGCCCAAAAACGATATAAATGCGGCTGTGCCAAAATCTTCGGTGATTACGAGAGCGACTACTGCGGCTATCACTAAGCAAATCGGGACAAACCGCTTCCAGTATAACTTGATGTTAGTACCAAACTTATCGCAGACCGCTGCTAAGAAGAATACAATCATCCATTTTGCCAATTCAGAGGGCTGAAAACTTATCGTTATCGAGCCGATGGGGATTCTAAGCCATCGCCGGACGCGGTAAATTTCTGGCCCGAACAACAGGACAAATATAAGTAATGCTATACTAACGATTAACAAATAGCTGGTCGGGGATTTTAGCAAGCCGTTAGTCAGGCTAAACTTGCGATAATCCAAACAAGAGACGGCGTATAAAACTGCACAAGCCAATGGGAAAAATAGCATTTGCCGAAGGGCTGGGAAATCATAGAATCTCTGTAAGTCAAGCTCCTGGCTAATGTTAGCACTTGCTGAGAAGACAAGGACTGTGCCGATAGCCATCAAGACAACCACGACAACTGCAATATAATCGGCGACTAAATTGTCTCTTATCGTAGTAAGCATTGAATTCTGCTGTACTTAGGGAAAGAAAAGTTTTTTTCAGCAGACAAAACCTGCCTGCTTAAATATATTTTCGGCTTCTTGAAGCTGATAGCAGTAAAAATTATTTTGTAACACAGAGGCGAGCTGTGGCCTGCGGCTCGTGGCTCGTGGCTCGAAGTCTTTTTGAGCGAGGATAACCGTCACGCGGGTACAAGGCTTGACGGGAATTGCGGTTGTGGGTAGTGTATAGGCGACCGAACAGATGTTGCAAGAATAAGTAACTTTCTTTGTTATCCTACATAATGAACGTTAGAAGGGGCCTGATACCATGGCACTGATTCCACCGTTTTTTCTCGATTATGGCGGGTAAGATTTACATAGGAATAGCAGGCCAGTCGTATCCGGGTTGAAAGGGATTGTCTTAATGGGAGTCTATTATGGTTTATATATTTGCCGTCACGATACGTGATATACCTTATACAGCTATAACTATAATTTTTATCGTCTTAGCTACAGTTGTAGCCGCCTTTATCAGAAGAAGAAGCAGGGATAAATGTTTGAAGGATTATTCGCGGAACATGGTAACCCTGGAGGAAACATCCGGCAAGACAATCTGGGGCAAATTGAGGGTGGAAAATACCGGGCTGGAATTCGTTTATCCAACAAGGCACGAAGATAAAGAAGGCCATAATGAGATGAGCTATATTCTGTATAAGCATGAGTATCCCAATATTGCGGCCCTGGTTCGATACCACGACCAATTAAGCGAACGCAATAAAAAAGAAAGGGAGAAAGAATTAAAAAGGACATATCATCCCGGGCTGATGCGAAGACTTAAAAGAAAAATACAAAACGTCTTCAAAACGGTAAGAGATTCGGTGATGGAGGTAGTAAATCTGTTAATCAGTCAGGCCAAGAAGGCCACTCCAGCCGGGGCCGTGCTGGGTTCTCAAGATAAATATGTTTCGCAGATGAAGCAGGAATTGATGAGTTCGGTAGGAACTTCCTACGAGCCTTTATTGGAAAGATATATTGGTAACAGGGTTGTGCTTGAGCTGATTAAAGGTGATAAAATATTTGAATATTGCGGCGTGTTAAAGGAGTATACAGCGGAGTTTATTGAAGTTATGGACGTTAATTACAAAGTTAAGGAAGACCAGCCGGCCAGGAAGGCGGATTTGGTTGTGCTCCGGAAATACGGCGTCATCCGACATCTTGGAGAATAGTATTCATACTGTGGGATAACGGGGATTATGGAATCTCAGACTCCGAAAGAAATTCGAATCGGGGAAGGGAAAGTTCAATTGAGGTGGCTGAACTGCCGAAATATAATTGGGAAGTTACAAAAGTTTGGCCTTAGAAAAAATTGTACGCTCTATAAATCGGTTTAATAGGAGAAATCAGATGAAGCGATATGTTTTGACTATGCTCTTGGTGGCTATATTTGTCCCGACAGCGGTGTTTTGCCAGGAGCCAGAGCTGAAAGAGGACCCGGAGTACCAGATGGAAATGCGCGAAAGACAGATGGAGCTGGAGCAGCGCAAAGCGGAAATGGGCTTCCAGCGGAATATGCAAGAGCTTGAGCTGGAGAAACACAAGATTGGGCTGGAGCGCCTGCGAAGGGGACATAAGCACGGGAAGCATCCATTACTGTTCTTGATTGTGCTTGTCCATATCCTTGTAGCGGTTTGGGTGTACAAGGATATACGGCAGCGGAATGCCGGGTCTGGTATATGGATAGTGGTTGCGCTTGTGGCCGGACTGCTCGGGGCATTGGTATACGCTGTCGTTCGCCTTGGTGACACCGACAAAAGGAAAGTGTAAGCGGCACTGATTGAGTATTAAGAGCCTCTGACAAAAAGACTGTCATCGCGAGCGAACCGCAGGTTCGCGTGGCAATCTCGTGCTTTCAATAACCAAAACCTCATTTTGTTAGAGCCTTTAAGAAATGGTTATTGCCATTTGGGATTCTTTGCTGCGCTCAGAATGACAGGGGAAAACAGTAAAAAGTGGCCGGTCAAGTTTATATAGGGATAGCGGGCTGGTCGTATCCGGGTTGGAAAGGGATTGTGTATACCGGGCCGAAGGCTGACCAGCTTGAATACGTAAGCGGATTCGTCGATTGTATTGAAATTAACAATACCTTTTACCGCCCGCCGTCTGAGAAGACCACAAAGTCCTGGCTGCAAAAAACCTCAAAAAAAGCAGAGTTCTTCTTTACAGCAAAGCTGCATCGGGACTTTACCCACGAAGGCAAGATCGATGCTGAGATGGTAAAGCAGTTCCACACGGGTTTTGGGCCTCTGCTCGAAGCAAATAAGTTAAAACATCTGCTGGTTCAGTTCCGATACGACTTTGCTGATTGCAAAGATAGCCGGCAGCATTTGTCGCAGATTACAAAGAGCTTTTCTGACGCCTTCGGTCTGGCGGTAGAGCTAAGGCATAGGTCGTGGCAGGAAAAAGATGCACTGAGATTCTTACAGGAGCTTGGGGTTTCGGTCTGCAACCTTGATTATCCAACTACTTACAATTCATTCGATATGCAGCATTGCACTGTTGGCAAAAACGGCTATTTTAGGATGCATGGCAGAAACGAAGAAAAGTGGTTTAGCAAAGCTTCCAGAGATGAAACTTACGATTACTATTACAGCGGCGATGAACTTGCTCAAATAAAGAAAAGAATTGATATATTGACTGAGGCCCTTGAAACTCTTACGGTTATCGCCAACAACCATTATCGAGGTGCTGAGCTTGCCAATGCCATCGAGTTGAAGGCATTGGTTACTGGCGAAAAGCAGCTTGTCCCGGAAGGTCTTTTGAGGACTTATCCGAATCTGACAGAAATTGCCTTGAGAACAGAGAATCCCCAAATAAAATTTTGGGATTAAATATGAGATTGCTTTCCGCCGGAGGCCGACCGTAGGGCGGGATTCCGCAGTAGGCGCAAGTGTGGTGAGGTAGATATGGATGTCTATAATCTTGTTAGTTTCGCAGGGATATTTGTTTTAATTGGCTTTGCGTGGCTTTTGTCGGCTGACAAAAAGAATATGAACTTCAGGGTCATTATCTGGGGGATTGGCCTGCAAATAATAATCGGTGTTTTTATTTTCGTTGTCCCTGTTGGCTCAAGATTATTTCTGGTTGTAAATGATGTAGTAGTAAAAGTCCTTGATTCGGCGTCGGCTGGTGCAAAGTTTGTTTTTGGCAGACTCGCGCTTGCGCCAGGCCAGACAAGCGAGACGGGAGAAGAGTCACTTGGATTTATTCTCGCTTTTCAAGCTTTTCCTACTATCATTTTCTTCTCGGCCCTGATTGCGATTTTATACTATTTCAGGATAATGCCTTTGATTATCAGGGCCTTTGCTTATGTGTTTTCGAAGTTGATGAGAATATCCGGCGCCGAATCCTTAGTTGCAGCCAGTAATATTTTTGTAGGCATTGAGTCTGCTCTTACCGTTAAGCCATATCTTGGCCGGATGACGCGGTCAGAGCTTTGCACTATTTTGGCTGCGGGAATGGCTACGGTTTCTTCCAACGTTCTGGCGCTTTATGTCTTTAGTTTGAATATACAATTTCCTGCAATTGCCGGCCATTTGGTTTCGGCATCTTTACTGTCTGCCCCGGCGGCACTTGTTATGTCGAAGATTATTCTGCCTGAACGTGAGAAGCCGGAGACGCTGGGTGTGCATGTTCGGCCGTTTTATGAGAAGGAGAACAGTTTTTTTGAAGCGATTATTAACGGGGCCAATGCCGGGGTTAAGATGATTGTTGGAATTGTGGCACTGCTCATAGCGGTATTAGGTCTGGTCGCGCTGGTTGATTTGTTTTTATCTACTTTGGGTACAAAGGTTTTTGGCCTTGAGAGCGAGCTCTCTTTGAAAGCAATTTTTGGTTACATCTTTTACCCGTTTACGATAATTCTGGGTGTGCCCGTCTCCGATGCAGGGATAATTTCCAAAATTATCGGTGAGCGTGTGATTGTTACTGAAGTTGTGGCTTATAGGGATTTGGCAGCTGCTTTGGAGGCAAATTTATTGCAGCATCCGCAACGTTCGGCTGTCATTACTACCTATGCATTATGTGGATTTGCTCATCTTGCCTCGATGGCTATTTTCGTTGGGGGCATTTCTGCATTGGCTCCTGATAGGACCCGCAATATAGCAGCCGTTGCACTTCGCGCACTCTTGGCAGCAACGTTGGCCTGTCTTTTGACCGCCTGTGTTGCTGGAACATTCTATACGGAAGGGAAAGCGTCGATTCTGTTTGGAGGCTGAGATGTTCTTAAGGCATTTGAAGGATTGCCGGGAATTCATAGCTGGTGATGGTTCAATTTTGCGTGAGCTTTTGCACCCTGGAAAAGCAGATTTACAAATTCGCTACAGCCTGGCTCATGCAAAGGTCCCGCCCGGTCAAATGACTAAACCCCACAGACTCAAAACTTCTGAAGTATACTACATAATGGCCGGACATGGTTTGATGCATATAGATGAGGAATCTTTCGAGGTCAGTCCCCACTGTGTTATTTACATTCCACCGCGCTCGATGCAATATATTGAAAATACTTCAGATTCTGATTTGAAATTTTTGTCCATCGTGGACCCCGCCTGGCGAGAGGGGGACGAGGAGGTTTTAGATAGTTGATAGCATTTGGTTCATAGTATTTAGTGTTTAGGATTTGTTGTTTTATGTCGATTCCGACGTTGGTGACATTTATTGTCTATTTTGTACTGCTGCTGGGGATTGGGTTTTATTTTTATCGAAAGTCCGTGAGCATAGAGGACTATCTGCTGGGTGGTCGCGGTATGGGGGCGTGGGTGACAGCACTTTCGGCACAGGCCAGTGACATGAGCGGCTGGCTGCTGATGGCTCTGCCGGGAGCGATTTACTTGGGAGGGATGGGAAACGTCTGGATAGCGATAGGGCTTTTCATCGGAACGGTTCTGAACTGGAAGCTGGTGTCAGGTCGGCTTAGAGTTTATACGCAGAAAACGAATACGATAACGCTGCCTTGCTTTTTTGAACAGCGGTTCGGTGACCCAACGGGACTTTTGAGGGTGGTTTCGGCTATAATCATTCTACTATTTTTCACTATATACGCCTCGGCGCACCTCAAGGCTACAGGGCATTTGCTTGAGTCAACCTTCGGGATTCAATACGAGATGGCAGTAATCATCGGAGGCTCGATAATAATCGCTTACACTTTTCTGGGTGGTTTTTTGGCGGTGTGCTGGACCGACCTGTTCCAGGGTTCGCTTATGGTGTTGGCTTTGATAGTAGTGCCGGCAGTTGCCTATCTAAAGGTGGGAGGGATGGAGGCCATAAGCGAAGCAATGGAATTGAAAGAGATATCGACGAGCCTCCTGCCGGCAAAGGGGATAGCTGGGCCGGTAGCAATAATTTCCGCGATGGCGTGGGGGCTGGGGTATTTCGGGCAGCCGCATATCCTGACGCGATTTATGAGTGTCAAATCAATAGGCAAACTGCCTGAATCGATGACGATAGCCATCGTCTGGGTTTTTATCTCGCTGAGTGGTGCGGTCATTGTTGGCTTCGTCGGCATAGGTATGTTTGATAATTTGGCTGCTGAAGGCGAGCATGAGAAGGTCTTTATCTATATGATAAGCAAAGTGATGCACCCGTGGCTGGGGGGGATAATGTTGGCGGCGATTTTATCAGCTATTATGTCAACCATAGATTCGCAGCTTCTGGTTTCATCGTCGGCATTGACGAAAGACTTCTACCAGAAAGCGATTAAGAAAAACGCAACAGGGAGAGAAATTATTTTAGTGGGCAGAATCTGCGTAATCATAATTTCGGTCATAGCTTTAATTCTGGCGTTACGGCCCAGTGGCACAATCTTAGGGATAGTGGCCTACGCGTGGGGCGGGTTCGGGGCGGCATTTGGGCCTTTGGTACTTTTTGGGCTGTTCTCCAGCAAGACCAGCTGGCATTCAGCGTTGGCGGGGATGGTGACAGGGACGGTGGTTCTTGTAGTATGGAAGCAGATTGGGTTGGACAAATACATGTATGAAATCGTTCCCGGCTTTATCGCCAATTGTCTAACGATTTTTTTAGTAAATATTGTCGCCGGACAGAAAAACCAGAAGGTATTACGGCAATATGAGGAAGTTGTCGCGGTGTTTACTGCCGGAAAATGATTTCAATATGGGATTAAGAGCCTATCCTAATAACCCGCTCTATTGCGGCCGGCTGCAAAGCCCGATGCCTGCGTTGTCGGCCAAAAACGTTCTCAACGTGGAGAAAACCACGCCTCCGAGCATTTTTGGCCTGCTGCCTTGGCCTTCCCGATATATCGGGACTCGGCCT
>JAUXAB010000032.1 GCA_030615025.1 Phycisphaerae bacterium
CTCGACCCCAGGGTAAAAAATCTGCTCAGGCAATAGAACGATAACAGGCCCTTTCTCACAAAAGCCATGACATCCCGTTTGCTTCAACCGAACCTGCTTTTCGAGCTGGCGTTTCTCGATTTGCTCTTTGAACGCCGCATAGACCTGTGCTGACCCCAGCGCCGTACACCCCGTCCCGCCGCATATCGTAATGACCGACTCGTTGGAATTGTCAGTTGGCTCAAGCCCTTTGCGCCACGTGTGGAAATCAGAAACAGTGCTCAGTTTTCCCATCAGGCCGTTTCCTTTCCACCAGTCCCCACACTATCCAAAACAAAGTTCACCTTCCGAGACGTCATCTTGCCATAGTACACACCGTCGACCACCATTACCGGCGCCAAAGCGCACGCACCCAAACACGCCACCGTCTCGAACGTAAACTCCATATCTTCGGTTGTTTCACCTTCTTGAACACGAAGGATTCGACGGATGGCCCGGATTATATCCCGGCCGCCCTTTACATGACACGCCGTCCCTCGGCAGCACTTAATCGTATGTCGGCCGTGAGGCTCAAGATAAAACTGCTCGTAGAAAGTCGCCACTCCGTAAATCCGGCTGGCAGCGATACCGGTGCGGCTGCTCGCAGCCATCATCACGCTCGGCGGCAGGTAACCGTAGGCGACCTGAATCTTCTGCAGAATGGGAATAAGTTCGCCAAAACCGGCGTTCGGCATCGATGTCAAAATCTTATCCAATGGTTCCAGGCTCAAAGAATCCTCTTTAGTTAAGTCCATATCCACTTCCGTAAGGATACTCCACGTAAAAGTTTACCGTTCTGACTTCAAAAAAATCATATTGTATCCCCGGTCCACACCAAGTCAAGGCAAAACCGTTATGAGCGGCCGTGTGGGTACATCTGCTGTTTTGCCACTTAAAGGAGTTGATTTGGATGCTGTGCCCGGTCTGGTTGAATCTCTGAATGGCCTCGTGGCGTCCCCGAGCGGACTCCGCGCGAAAGACGGCAGATGGCGAGATCTCTTCAACGGCAAGGACCTCAGTGGCTGGCAGAGCGCCGGCAGCGGACAGCCCGGCGGCGGTTGGGTGGTGGAAGGCGGCACGCTGGTCCGAAAGCCCGGGGCCGGGATGATCTGGACCAAGGAACGCTTCGGCGACTTCGTGCTTGAGCTGGAGTTCAAGACGGAAGGCAACGGCGGTATCTTTATCCGCACCGACGACCCGTGGGATTGCGTGCAGACCGGAATCGAAATGCAGGTTTATCGTCCGGTCGAGAGGCCGGGAAAGCATAGCTGTGGAGCGATCTACGATGCCCTGGCTCCCACTAAGGAAATGACCAAGGACGGCGAGTGGAACCATGTGATCATCACCGCTGTGGACAACAAGATCAACATCGTGCTTAACGGAGAGCAGATAATCGACATGGACTTGAACCGATGGGCGGAACCTCACAAGAATCCCGACGAGTCGAAGAACAAGTTTCGAACAGCCCTGAAGGATTTCAAGCGCCAAGGCTATATCGGATTCCAGGACCACGGGGCCAACGTCTGGTTCCGTAACGTCCGGATCAAGCGACTACGTAAGCCTCAATAGATATGGCGGAATTAGCGAGAACGACTAAGATTGAGAATTTAGAATTTAACGGCGGAAATGGACAATGAACGATATTCGTAATTCTAAATTCTAAATTTGTACTTGTAATTGACGCTGTGCACGCAGCACCGCAGCGGCATCGCCCAGAACAAGCTGTTTTATCAAACTGGCTGAAACCAGCGTAAGGCCCATATTAAATATTTTTTCCTCAACCATCGAGGCAATCATCCGCGCCGTTTGCCGTGAAACGCCATGCTTTGCTACCAGGTCCTTGACTATTCTGGACTTGTCCCACCGAGACCTGCTGTCTGATTGCTCGGTTTTGCAGAGCAGCTCAGCGTCCGCCAGTTCCTCAACGTCAATCGAAACAACCTCAATTCTGGAGCGTTTAAGCTTACGCTCGAAATGATGTTCGCTCAGGGCCACTGCGGCTTCCTCATATTTCGTGGCTGTTAGAACCGCCTTAATTATGGAAAAGATCTCGCTACTGGTTACACTGCGCCGGTTTTGTCTGTGATAAAGAAAATATGTTACCACCTCTGCCAGTTCTTCTGCAACGGATATATCCGGCTGACCAATCCTGCTAAGAGCATTGCTGATAGTCCCTATGACTTTGGTGTGGAGGTATTCTTCGGCACCGCCGTCTGCCTTTATGACTTTAAGCTGCATTTGCATCCCCTCCTATTTCTTCGGTGATAAAATTTAACATCGTCTCAATCCATCCATGGCTGCAATCTAACAGATACTTTCTATTTCTTATAGTTAAAAAGCGTTGGCTGCTCAATAGGCTCGGCTTCAGCAATAACGTGACTGACTTCCTCAATCAATTCGCCTGCATCGCTGAAGTCACGATAGACGCTTGCAAAACGAATATATGCGACCTTGTCAACTGCACGAAGGTGCTTCATTACGCTTTCGCCGATAAAAGCTGATGAGACCTCCTTATCGAAGTTCTGGAATATACTCTCTTCTACCTTTTCAGCTATTTGTTGAATCTGCTCTGCCGAGACGGGTCTCTTATAACAAGCCTTCTGCAAACCGGCAATGATTTTCTCCCTGTCATAAGGAACGCGAGAGTTTTCTTTTTTCACCACGTAGAGCTTAAAGCTTTCACCTATCTTTTCATAGGTGGTAAAACGTTTTTTGCACACCAAGCACTGACGCCGGCGTCTGATTATTCTGCCGGCATCGCTTGAACGCGAATCAACAACCCTATCGCGGTCTTCCTTGCAAAAGGGACATCTCACAAGCCAGGCCCACCTCGATCCCGCTTTAAGGGGACGCCAATAACTATTTTCATCTCATCAGGACAATACCACATCTTGCTGGTTTGCATATTCTAAGGCCAACATATAGTATGTCAAAAAAAATTTTACAGCAAGCGGCTAATGGCTCAAATTAGAGGCTGTTAAATTTTATTTTGGTGGTGCTTAATTTGTGGCTGGATAAGCAGTAACGGAAAAAGCTAAAAAAAACTCACAACTTTTTTGGCGGGTGATTTTTTTAAAAAAAGGCCCCTGCGACAGGACGCAGGGGCCCAACTCGGAAAGAAACTTATACGCCCCCCCGAAGAGTTCTATTTCCAAGCCTTCATGGAATGCGAAAGCGTTGTTTTCGATAGGCTGAGTTCATCCTCTTTATGTTTAGCCCAACCTCAATTAAAGTATAATATAAAAATCGCGAAAGGGCAAATTGGGAGAGCTGTTTTTTACAGGAGGCCGATAAAATTGATACTCGATGTTCGATAGGGATGTTAGATGCTCGTTGGTAGCTGTTTGCAGTGCTTGAGAGTCTTTTTTACCTGCCAGCGGACGAAATGAGGAGCGCCACAGAGAAAGTAGATTCCGATTACAAGTAGAATCAGCCAGTCCAGCATTTGTTCCAGAGAAAATAGCTTTGAAGTAAAAAACTGAACATACCCAGGTGAAGAGGATGGGCCTTTAGCCATTGCAAGCCTAAGGACGACCAAGATGATTTTTACGACAAGCCTATAGAGACAGAAGAGGCCGGCGACAACTGCAACGAGACGAAATGCTACGGGCAGCCATTGTATTTGGACATCCGGGTCCGGGAGGTCGGCGGTGCCAACAATTTTCTCGGCCCACTTGTCGCGGTGGTATATGAGCACGTATATGCTTGCCGCAAGACATAAAGAGATAAACAGGAACACGACAATAGATAAAATTGAGGATTCATAGAGAGAACCGGAAAGCAATGCGAAAGGTATCATGATTACGTAAGTGCATATGTGGAAAGCCAAGTATAAGGCAAATCCTGTGAGGACGATTTTTGCGAGTGAGTGCATTTTATTCATTGTCGACCCTTTCTGAATTGGCGATGGGTGAGTTTTCGGGTCCTGTTTTTTGTGTGATCGGCTGATATTGGATGATGCTGTGTCTGAATTGCCATCGGACAAAATGCGGAGCGCCGCAGAGCAGATAGACGGCTAATATTAATTTAAGAAGATTGTATATAATTGCGCACCACTTCGAGAAAGGCAGTAGAAGTGTCTTGGGATAGCTATCGAAGAGAAAAATTTCGTTGATAAATGGTCTGATACGTATAGGTACGAGTAAGACATTTCGTATTGTGGGAATGGAGGCCGATAAAAGTATGAGGCCGCAAAAGACGGAGGCGAGGCGAAGTGATGCGGCCAACCAAAGAGCTTCGGTTGCAGGGTTTAGCTGGTCGCCCGGGCCTGCCATTTTGCGGGCCAGGCTGTCGTTGTTGAAGATTAAAAAGAATGTGATAACCGCGAAAAAAACTGCGAATACAGTGAAACATAAGGTGCCGACCAGGTAGGATGGAAGGTTGAAAGAGGGTATGACGTGAGTCAAGTACCAACATAGGGTCACAACGGTGTAGATGCCTAAACTAACAAGACCTGCTTTAGCGATTATTTGCATTTTGGTCATTTGTTGGCCTTTCCGCGTAGGATAAAAGATAGTTATATTGTATGTATAAATTCCGTGGTGTCCAGAAAAATACTTTGGCGGGATGCGAGATGCTAAATAGAGAATTTGTTAATTGGTTAAAGGAGAATTTAGAATTGTAGGAGTGGATTCCTGCCTTCGCAGGAATGACAAAACCCCACGTGAACCGTGGGGCTCAGTATTTTTTGAGATTGCTTCGGCCTACAAAAGAGGCCTCACAATGACGTTTTATGTTGCGTCGGCATGGTGGTGAGACCTCTACAATTGTTTTATATTTCTTCGATTTTGGCTTTGCTTTTTAACTTATCTATAAAGTCGTCGATGGCTTTTGATTTGGCCTGCTCTTTGAGGGCGTTTATTATCTGGTCTTTTACTTCTTTGAGGTCGGGCAGGACGGGGGGCTTTCTGTCATATACTTTTGCGATGTGAAAGCCAAAGCGGGTGCGAAAGATGTCGCTTGTCCGGCCAACATCTAAATTAAAAACCACATCATCGAACTCTTCCACCATTTGTCCTCCTGTGATATACCCCAGGTCGCCGCCATTCTCAGGACAGTCGGAATACTTTTCAGCTAATGTTTCAAAAACCGCGCCGTTTTTCAGTTCATCCTGTGCTTTTCTTATCACATTTTGAGCGGCTGCTTCATCAGCCTGCCAGCTTATGTGTTTTACTATATGGCCAACCCTGATTTGTTCAGGGGATTTGAACTGCTCTTTGTTTTGGTCATAATATTGCGAGATAGCTTCCTGCGATGGCTCAGGTATATCTTTGTAGACGTCTTCGAGCCTTCGCTCGACCCTCATTTGCATCTCGATGGCTTCTTTTATTTTTTCATCATCCTCGGCATCAAAATCTTTGTAAAACTGCTTCGGGTCGTCGTATTGTTTTTTTATTCCGGCTAAAGCAGATTCAACTTCAGCTTCCAGTATCGGGTCACCATACTTTTTTGCATCCTGTTTGATTAAGACCATTTCAATTACATTCTCTCTTGACCAGTCAAGCAACTGGGCTTTTTGCTGCCGGGGGTCCTGGTCCTTGAAAGCTTGCTCATAATGCGGCCTTAGGCGTTCAAATTCTCGCTGTATTGTTGAATCTTCGATTTTTTCGCCGTTGACAATTAAAGTCATATTTCGTACCTCGTATCTGGCTTTACGCTTGGCGTTCTGTGGGCTTTGCAAAACAGTCGGGGTCCTTTGCCAATTTTTCTCTGGCCTCGGCCGTCATCATCGCAAAAGCTGGATGAGTGCTCTCCCAGGCCCGCTGGCTAAAAGAGCTTTGCCGCATCTTTTCCACCTCACCGGCGACCTCGTCAAAATAGCTGCCATAGATGTGCAGCGAATCGCTTATGTCGACGTATCTTCCTACTTTGACCGGCTGATTTATTTTCCGGGAAATTCGCTCGGCAATTATTCTCTGAAGGTCTGTGAGGGCATAGACATTCATAAACCACGCTTTGTAAAGGTCTCTGCTGCGCCAGTGGGTATTCATATTGAGTGAAGACTGCCCGGCGTCGTCCGGTACCAGGCGGCACCATATCCTCTGAAGGCAGGGCGGGTCATCTGTCTTTGGGTCAGCCATCGGCATCCAGGTTGTCGCTTGGGCTCTGCGGCTGTGGCCGGCCTGTGACAAGCGATCAACAATGTACTGAATCTGGTCTACTTTCCTAAATGGCTTTGGCGAATTGGCGTCCCGTATATCCTCCAGAGGGCAATAGGCAAACAGCCGTTCGTGATATGTATAGGTCCATTTGCCCGCAGCAGGGTCAATCCAATGGTCGTGGATGCCGCTGACCACCTCGAGCCGATACGACTCAAGCTCCGCAGGCCCGCCTGGAAAGTTCTTGTGAATCCTCGGCTCGGCGAAAGGGTCGGTGATTGTAACGATAACGGTTGCATCTTTACTGGGCGGGTCTTCGGGCTTGTCGTACTGGGTTTTGACCTCAAGGCCCTTATCCCACACCGCCAGAACCGCTTTCTCCCACGCCTCAGGCAGACAATCAGCGGTTATGGCAATTACAGGTATGTTAGCAGCTGATACAGGCTGGCGCATCTATATGTTCCGTCACGGACGTTTTTTCGTTCTCTATTATTTAAAGTCTCCGAGGTCAATTTCTTCTTCGGTAATCTTGTATCTTGCGCGGTAATGCTCGGGTATGTCAGCAAGCATTCTCTTGGCTTTCCAGGCCCACTCGCTGCCGGGATACTTCTGGATTATCAGGCGGCAGGCATCAACCATAACCTTATACCTTGGCCCCGGCAGCCTGCCTATTTTACGAAACTGTATAGCGTTGTTGAAAAGCTGCTCTGCGTCAATGTTTTCTATCTCTGAAAGCTCTCTGAATTTTGGCTTCGCCGGCTCGACCGTCCTGGTTGGCTCAACTGTCCGCGTCTGGTTTCCCGGCTGCACCGGTGTGGTTGTCTTCGGCGGTTCTCTAAACTGCGGGTCGGCCCGTAATCTCCTGTCATCTTCCTCAATTTGGTCCCGAAAGGTCTTCTCCTGGGGTCTGGGCTCAGGTTCCGAATTCGAAAAAACGTTTATCAGAATAACCACACCCAGAACTACAACCACAAGGGCTGCTATTTTCAGCCAGAACGTATTCATCGTTACTCACCGTCCTTTTATTAATTGATAATTGATTATTGACTATTGATTATTTATAATCCATTTTACCGTTTAGTTTTCTTTTTTCAATAGTAAATAGTCAATTTCAAATGTTTACAGGGCTTGTAGAGCAAGTTTGTACAGTAAAGTCGGTTCGCCGAAGCGCAGGTGTGATGGAGCTGGCCGTAGATTTAGGCAAGCTGGCTGACGAGAGCAAAATCGGCGATAGTATAGCCGTAAATGGCACCTGCCTGACCGTGGGGGGGCAGCGAGGCGGTCTTGCGAGCTTTGACGTCAGCGGCGAAACACTTGCAAAATCGAATCTGGGCCGATTGACCGCCGGCTCGAAAGTCAATGTCGAGCTGGCTATGAAAGTCGGCGAACGGTTCGGAGGCCACATTGTCCAGGGTCATGTTGACGGTGTAGCAACAATAAAAGCAATCGATAAACACGGCCAATTTGCCGATATAAGATTTGTGGCCGAGACAGAATTGCTCGACCAGATGATAGTTAAAGGTTCGGTCGCCGTTGACGGAATTTCTTTGACAATAGCGAGTATGGATGGAAACAGCTTCGGTGTGGCCATAATACCTGAGACGCTGAAAAAGACCACGCTGGGCGAAGCAAAAATCGGCGACGTGGTAAATATTGAAACAGATATATTCGTAAAGATAATAAAAAAGCAGCTCGAGAAGATTTTACCCCAAGGGCAAACGCTAACTGTGGAGAGGTTAAAACAATTGGGCTTTTAAATATGTGGCTCGTAACTCGAACGGCGAGATACGATATATGCGATACGAAAATATGAACAAGGGCAACGGTACCAATTCGATAGCCGAACAGATGGTGATAGGCGTAACGATGGGTGATGCCGCCGGCATCGGCCCGGAGGTCGTTGTAAAGGCCCTGGCTGACCCGGATATACGCCGGGCTGCAAAATTTATTGTTTTCGGTATGAACGAACAGCTCTGTTACGCAGCCGATAAAGTTGAGGTTGAACCTTTCTGGGGCCGGCATCAACACGAAAAAATCAGCAGAGATTACCCTCATAAAGTCGTTGTGGCTGATTACGATGAGTATTCTGTTCCGCCCTGGATTAGAGGTCCCAGTAAGGTTGCCGGGGAGGCATCTATAAGGTTTTGTATCGACGCCGTTGACGCCGCTCGGGCCGGTATTATAGACGCCGTAGTAACAGCACCAATTAGTAAAACCAGTTGGAAGCTGGCCGACGCGCGCTGGCCGGGCCATACCGAGATGCTCGCCGAGCGGTGCAAATCGAAGCGAAAGGTGATGATGTTTATCGCTGGTCCGTTAAAAGTGGCTCTGGCGACAATTCACGAGGCGCTTTTTGAACTGCGACATAAGTTTATAATCGGCTGCGTCTTCGAGCCGATAGATTTGTTGAATACCGCGTTGAAAGAAACCTGGGGTATAGAAAATGCTAAGATTGGCGTTGCTGCACTGAATCCGCACGCCGGCGAGAACGGACAATTCGGCGATGAAGAACAGCGGATAATATCACCCGCGATTTTATTGGCGCAGGAACAGGGTATAAACTGCTACGGGCCATTCCCGGCCGACACGCTCTTTTTGCGGGCTGCTCAAGGTGAATTCGATGCCGTCGTTGCAATGTATCACGACCAGGCTATGATTCCCATAAAACTGCTCGATTTCGAGAAGGCAGTTAATGTTACTATCGGCATACCGATAATAAGGACATCGCCTGCTCACGGAACAGCTTTCGATATCGTGGGCCGAAACCTTGCCAGCCCAGAGGGTATGAAATCAGCCATAACCACTGCGATACAAATGGCCACAAGAAAAAAAGCTTACCAACTTGCCCACGCAGCAAACAGATAGTTTTCAGTGTTGAGTTAACTATAGGCTAAACGCTATCCGCAATCAGATGCAGACTAAGCAGCAAATCCAGCAGTTACTCGCATCGGCGGGCGTTTTCCCGAACAAGCGTTTCGGCCAGCATTTCCTCATCGACCTGAATTTGATGCGGCTGCTGATAGATTGTGCGAATATTGGCAGCGATGATATTGTATTAGAGGTCGGCTGCGGCACAGGTTCCTTAACTGAGGGCTTAGCCGAGCGGGCCGGCTATTGTCTGGCCGTCGAGCTTGACCGAACGCTTGCTAAAATCGCAAAAGAACAGCTCGCAAAGAAAAAAAATATCGCTGTCATCGATACCGACATACTTGAGAGCAAACATACTGTCAGCGCCACCGTTATAGAAGCAATCGAGCAGGCCCGTAAAAAACACCCCGGGCGACTGCTGTTAGTGGCAAATCTTCCTTACAATGTAGCCTGCCCTGTAATGCTAAATTTGGTGGTAGGGCCAACCGTTGCGGACAATATGTATGTCACGATCCAGAAGCAGGTGGCTGAGAGAATGACCGCAAAGCCTGGCAGCCGTGATTATGGCACCTTGAGCATCTTTCTGAGCGCGACCGGCGATGTAAAAACAGAAAAGATTTTGAAGCCGACGGTTTTTTGGCCCCAGCCGCAGGTTGACTCGGCGATGGTCAGCTTCGTTCGCAAAAAGCAGAACGTAAGCCGGATTCAGAGTATGGAGCTTTTCAGCGAGGTCGTAAATCTTTTTATGGGCCATCGCCGAAAGATGCTGAAGGCCTGCACAAAGTTTGCCCGTGGTGAACTTGCGGAAATTGGCAACTGGCTTGAAGTTTTTGAACAATGCTCCATCGACCCGACAAAACGCCCCGAACAACTGCCGCCGGAAGATTACATCGCTATTGCAAACCTATGCTAAAGGGCCCCCCAAACGGGCCCCCGCGGAGCGGGAACCCAAAAAAGGGCGTTTGGAGACCCCTGCGAACACTTAACCCCAGGGTAAATTAGTGTCATTTTGACCGTATTATCCGCGAAAATGGCCGGCAATAAAGGTTCCCATTTTGCGACTTATTGGGCCCCCGCAAGGCGGGAACCCAAAATGGAGTCCCAAACCAAACAATCCTCAAATTTGCGCTTGGCGCTTTCGTGGATTTCAGGCATAATTTGTCAAAACATCTATTCTGGTAGCGGTCCACAGGGATGGAGGATATGCCATATTTGGGAGACGCCGGTTCATAAGGGTTGTTAAAATGTTAATAAAAAACGAAAAAATTTAAATGGAGGACAAAAAATGAGAGGTCTAACAGAAGTGTACCGCGTTAACAGTGCCGTCGTAGCAGTTGGTTTAGCGCTGGTTCTTATGTCAGGACCACAAGTATTTGGCAGGCGGAGAGCTAAGCCGGAAAGGAATCTAAGAATGGAGAAAATCTCTTACGGTGGATGGCCCAATTGCATCAGACTCAGCAATGGGCAAATAGAACTTATTGCGACTACGGATGTGGGGCCTCGAATTATGCGGTTTGGCTATGTCGGGGGACAAAATTTGCTCAAAGAATACAAAGACCAGATGGGCAAAACCGGCGGCGATGAATGGCGAATCTATGGCGGACACCGTTTGTGGCACGCCCCAGAACATGCCGTGAGGACATACTCTCTCGATAACTCGCCTATTAAACATAAGTGGGATGGAAAGACTTTAACGCTTACGCAGGACATCGAGGCCGAAACAGGTATAGTGAAAGAAATCGAGGTCACCCTCGATTCTAAAACCAACCACGTAAAAGTGCTTCACCGCCTGATTAACAAGAACATGTGGGACATCGAAGCAGCGTGCTGGGCCATGAGTGTTATGGCACAAGGGGGCAGGCTTATCCTGCCGCAAGAACCTTACCGTTCTCATCCGGAGTACCTGCTTCCTGCACGTCCCTTGGTGCTGTGGCACTATACCGATATGAAAGACCCGCGATGGATATGGGGGACGAAGTATATACAACTCAAGCAGGACCCGAAGGTTTCGAAGAAGCAAAAGGCGGGCCTGCTCAATAAGGTCGGGTGGGGGGCTTATTACCTCAATGGTGAGCTGTTTGTCAAACGCTACCCGTACGATTCCGATGCGACATATCCGGATATGGGTTGTAATACCGAGACGTTCACCAATGACGAGATGTTGGAGTTCGAGACGCTCGGGCCGCTGGCAAAAATACCGGCAGACGGCGGAAAGGTTGAGTATGTCGAAGACTGGAACTTATTCAAAGTAAAAGTCGGGGAGGACGAATCGGAAATAGATAAAAAGGTACTTCCTCTCGTTAAAAAAGCAACAAAAGCAGGCCTATAGATTGAAAGGAGATGAAAAGATGAAATCAAAACGCAGCGAAAGAGGGTTGTTTCAAAACAAAATAAGGTATTGGGTCGTAATATGCGCAGCGTTGATGGTCTGCTCGTCTATGCAGGCAGAGTGGAAGCCGGCTGATGGGCCGCTGATGACGCGCTGGGCAAAGGATGTTTCACCGAGCAATGCCCACCCTGAGTATCCCCGGCCACAGATGGTCCGCAAGGACTGGCTGAACCTCAACGGCCTGTGGGAATACGCCATTACAGCCAAGGATGCGCAGCAGCCGAAAAATTTCGATGGCCAGATTCTTGTGCCATTTCCGGTTGAGTCGGCTTTGTCGGGGGTGATGAAGAAAGTGGGCGAAAGGAACCGGCTATGGTATCGACGCACATTTAATATCCCCCGCAAATGGAAAGGCCAGCGCGTACTGCTGCATTTCGGTGCTGTGGACTGGGACACAACGGTGTGGGTCAACGGTAAAGAGCTCGGCAGCCACCGCGGCGGGTATGACCCGTTTACCTTCGATATTACTGATACGCTGAAAAAGTCGGGTCGTGAGGAAATTGTTCTGTCGGTGTGGGACCCGACGAATGCGGGCTCACAGCCGCGAGGCAAGCAGGTGAAAAAACCCGGCGGGATTATGTACACCGCCGTGACCGGAATCTGGCAGACCGTTTGGCTGGAGCCGGTACCCCAGTCTCACATCCGCTCAATTAAGATCGAGCCGGATGTGGACGAGAATCGCTTTTGGCTAACGGTTGATGTTGCTGGCCAGCCAAAGAAATATGTCGTACACGGCGAGGTAATACTGCCTCCTGATAAGGATGGTCACAGAGACGTTTCCGGCCGCTGGGACTATCCCGGAAAAAGGTTTTTCCTTTCTTTGCCCGGCAGCCGGAAGCCTCGCTTGTGGTCACCCGACTCGCCTTACTTATATGACCTCAGAATCGCCCTGCACGAGAAAAAGGACCGGACCTCGCTCGGCGGCAGGAAAGTTGACGAGGTACGCAGTTATTGTGGTCTTCGAAAGATCTCGCTGGGTAAGGATGAAAGCGGAATAAATCGACTGTTTTTGAACAACAAGTCTTTGTTTCAATATGGCCCGCTGGACCAGGGCTGGTGGCCGGATGGATTGTACACCGCGCCGACGGATGAAGCCCTTCGTTACGATATCGAGGTATTGAAGAAAATCGGCTGTAATATGCTTCGAAAACACGTCAAAGTAGAGCCTGCGCGGCTGTACTACTGGTGCGATAAGCTGGGATTGATGGTCTGGCAGGATATGGCCAGCGGCAATAACAAGACCGACGCCGACAAGAAGCAGTTTGAGATCGAGCTGATGTGCATGATTGAGACGTTTCGCAATCATCCGTGTATTGTGATGTGGGTGCCGTTCAATGAGGGTTGGGGACAGCATGACACGCCGCGCTATGCGGAGCTGATTAAAAAGCTGGACCCGACGCGGTTAGTGAACGAGGCCAGCGGCTGGGCGAACAAAGAATCCGGCGACGTGCGCGATATTCACAGCTATCCGGGTCCGGCGGCGCCGCCCAACGAGGAAAAGCGCGTAGCGGTACTCGGTGAGTTCGGCGGGCTGGGGCTGCCGGTGAAAGGGCATACATGGCAGGACGAGAAAAACTGGGGTTATCGTAGTTATGAAACCCGCGAGCAATTGACAAATGCGTACGTTGCTTTGCTGGGCAAGCTTCGTCCGTTAATTGGTAGGGGTCTGTCGGCCGCGGTTTATACGCAGACAACGGATGTTGAGGTTGAGGTCAACGGGTATATGACGTACGACCGGGCGATGATAAAGGCGGACGCCAAGAAGATGGCTGAAGCCGCACGCAAGCTCTACCTGCCGCCGCCGATGGTCAAGACGATTGTGCCAACATCGCAGAAGCAGGGTATCGAGTGGAGTTACACTACCAGCAAGCCCGGTGACGGGTGGCAGAATCCCGGTTTCAACGATTCTTCCTGGAAGAAAGGCATCGGTGGCTTTGGTACCAAAGGCACACCCGGTTCGGTCGTGCGCACCGAGTGGAAATCATCGGACATCTGGTTACGCCGCTCGTTTGAGTTGAAGGACAGAAAATTTAGCCAACCACATCTGAACATTCACCACGACGAGGATGCCGAGGTTTACATCAACGGTCAGCTCGCGGCGAAGCTGAAAGGATACACTTCGGATTATACGACGGCTTCTATTAGTGAAAAGGTACGGCGTGGCTTAAAGGCCGGGCGTAATTGCCTGGCCGTTCACTGTCGTCAGACGAGCGGTGGGCAATATATCGACGTGGGACTGGCTGACGTAGTTGAGCAGCCGGCTAAATAACGGCTGATTTGTGCCGGTGACTGTGGCATTCGATGTTTACCGCCACCGGCAGTGACGCAATATGGCACGGAGCGGTCTCGACTAAACAAGCAAGGCCTGTAGTATCGCCGCCGAGTCCTTGGGGACCCAGGCCGAGTGCATTGATTGCCGAAAGCAAATCCGCCTCGAGCTTTGCGTAGAACTCGTCACTGTTTCTTGTCGTTAGATTTCGGCAGAGGGCCTTTTTACTCAGCAGACAGCTTAGTTCAAAATCGCCCCCAATCCCTACGCCCACAACAAATGGCGGACAGGCATCAGCACCGGCTTGCCTGACAACATTAACAACCCAGTCAATAATCTGGTTTCTTTCTGCCGTGGGCCTGAAGCACGTGGCCCGGCTCTTGTTCTCGCAGCCGCCGCCTTTGGTCATAACGGTCAGCTTTAACCTCTCGCCTGGTACAATCGTATGATGAATTATAGCAGGTGTATTTGACCTGGTGTTCTTGCGTTTATTTAGAGGGTCTGCAACGACGCTTTTTCTAAGAAATCCTTTTTCGTAGCCAGCGGCAACACCGGCATTGATTGCGTCGGACAGCGTCGCCTGCGTCTGGTCTGCAGAGGGCTTGATAGCGACGTCTGCGCCCTGCTCGACAAAGACTACAGCAAGCCCGGTATCCTGACAGAGCGGTATTGATTCGGCCTTTGCTATATGGGCATTTTCGATAAGCTGATTTAATATCTTTGCCGCGGCTGGATTGGTTTCTTTTTGTGCCGCTTGCCGGAGAGCAGCTAAAACATCGTCGCCCAGCTCATAAGCGGCTGCTATGCAAAGTGATTCTACGGTATCAATGATTTTTTCAAATTTGATATATCGCACAATTCGTGACCCGCGACTCGTAACCCGTGCCCGAATCCGCCAAAGGCGGAAGTTACGAACCACGACTCACGAGATATTAACCTCGAAAGTTTTATACGTTGTATTGCCGACGCTATCACTGATTCTAACTGCGATTATATGCTCGCCGGCCTCCAATTTTTCAATCACAATCGTAAAATCTTCATCCGTAGTGTCATAGACCAGGTCGTTGGGCATAGTACCTATCCACTCGGCATTGCTGTCAACGGTATAATGCAGTTGGCCGATTGCGCTGAATTCATCTGATATATGCAGCTTCAGCGTTATGGTTTTGCGGTCTTTGTCGATAGAGTGCTTTTTAATAACCGGCGCGGTGTTATCAACTACTACCGGCTCACTTATTCTGCTGCCCGTCAATTTAGTTGTAGTAGTATTGCTTCTTTCATCGCTTGTGGTCACTCTGACTTCGTATCGACCATCTTCTACGGTTCTTCCGTCCCATTCGAAACTGTCCGCTTCGAGCTCGTCTTTGAGTTCAATCCAGTTTGTTCTTCCGATTTTTCTAAAATCTATTTTGTAAATCAGCTTGTCGCCATTATCGTCTTTGGCCTTGTAGCTGATTTTGAATGTCCCTTTTTTGCCGGCTGCTGCACTTCGGCTAACGCTGACCGATTGGACTTTCGGCGCCAAATTCGGCACAGTACTGGCGACAGCGATCTCCCTTATGAGTGGACTTTGTAAGCCATCTTTGCTTTGCAACACAAGTTTATATTGACAGAACCTGCCAAGCGGACAGAGCAGTTGGATGGGCTGCGTCACTTCCACCAGCTTAGTCCAGTCCGAAAAAGTCGGATCGTTCACATCTTTAACGTTTCCGCTGCGAGAAGCCACCTGGACCTTGCACCCTTGTGGAATATCTGCTTCGATTTGCAGCTTGCCCCACTTAGCCGGCTGACCGGCATCGATAAGGTCAGAAGTGTAAGTTCCCTCGGAAGCGAAGCCAGAGCCTAACTTTATCAGCTTTGCAGGATTCGCCGTACCGAGATACACAACGTCACGCCAGACAGATACCGCTGTTATCTGTGATGCCTGTTCATCCTCATAGATAATTGCTTCCTGCTCCGAGGCCGGGTCGACGGTAAAAAGCTGAGCACTGTTTCCGGTGCCGACAAGCAGCGATCTTGCTTGTTCTGCCAGGCAGAAGAAAACGGCTGCCTCACTGAATATATCGGTCACAAAACCGTCCTTGGTTATCTTGTATATGTAACTGGCCTGGCCTGGCTTGGGCGGCTTGCGGGGCGGTGTCGGTCTTTTGGGCAGTTTACCACCGGTTCCTTTTTTTGTATTTGCAATCTTGAGTTTCAGTCCGCCTTCGGCGGCACTTTTAGCTTTTTCCGATTTCGCCTCAGGCCGACCAGCCAAAGGTGATTGTGCGGCAAATTTCGTCTGGGCCTGGACAATCTTGGCAGATGTCGCCGCTGCGTGCAAATCGCCGCTTTCTGTAAATAATAATGCTGTAATCTCCGGCTGCTCGCTATCATATAAAACCGTTGCTGTTTTTGTACGCGGGTTTATCTTATATACCAGTCCTCGGCTGTCACTTCCTGCGTAAACGAAGCCATCCTGCCCAATTGCAAGTGCAAGTATGTTCTTGTCGCGGCTGTCGTAAACAAGCTGTGATTTTTTGCCCAATGGGTCGAGCTGGTAAACCTTGCCTTCCGGCCCGGTCCCCAGATAAATATTTCCGCCGTCATCGATAGCTATCGCGAAGATATATTTTGCGTCGTCCGGCTCAAAAATCACTTTGCACTTGTTGGCTTTGAACCGGCAGAGCTTGCATTTGTCGCCGCTTATACCAGCTAAAAGCCTGCCGGCCACATCGGTTGCCATCGCGAAGATATGCTCGTTCGACAGGTGCTCCTCGGCCTCGACTGTATTGGCATCACCAGGGGCGTTTGCATCTTTATGCTCTTTGGCCTGTTTACCGGTCGGCTTTTCCTCTGATTCCTCTGGATAAATCTTTGTCAGTTTGCCGAGACTGTATTTGTAGATACCGCCATTAGGGCTTGTACCGACATAAACCGTCCCACCGCTTACAACGATGCTGTTTATCGACCAAACATCTTCAAACTCTTCAACCGGCGTCTCCCAGGCGCTGCCGAGCTGAATAGTTCCTCGTGAGCCAACCACAATATTTTCGATCTTGCCCTTCAACAGGTCTGAACTACTGGCGTGACGTGTAATCTTACTGCTAACCGCCGGACAAGCTGAGCTCAAAACCAAACAAACCAAAGCTACTACTAAAAGTGCGAATCTGCAATTAAGGTGAAATTTATCTCTCATAACAATTCCCCGAATAAAATATCATACCTCGTATTGTGTTTTATGGTTCGCGTATCATGTCTTATTTTTCTACCGTTATATGCATAGTCTTCTTGTCGATAATAACTGTGCCGGACTCTATTCTTTTTTCGAGCCAATGTGAATATGGCTGGGTTCTCAGCGTTCTTTTCACATTCTGTAAGACCAGTATCTTCGTGGCCGGCAAATCAGGGAGCTCGGCCTTCTCTATCGCAATACCACCGGGCGGTAATGTCAAAAGACAATATAACTTATCTCTTCTGATACTAAGAAGATACTTCAGGCCTTCCACCAAGCTCGCCAAATTCTGATGCATAAACCTGTACAGGGCAGCTTTCCTGAGAAACAGCTCGTAACCGTTTCCGCCGCAGACAGTCAACTCATATCTTCCAGGGGGCAGAGTCTTGGGTATTTGGAGGCTGAACCGGTATTTTTTCTTTCCCGCCAGGACGGATTCAAGAACTACTCCAATCTTGATATTCTGGCCGGCCTTGACTTTCGAATCGGACAAATCGACCGACCATATATGTGAAACGATGCTTTTCGGCCGTATGCGAATATCAAAATCGATTGATTTTATATCGACTTTTTTGTACGGGTTATTCATAAGCATCGTAACCGGGCTAACACTTTCCATTAACATCTCATTCAGCCCCAGGCCGGTGGAGACATTTTCAAAGGTGATCGCTTCGGTATCCTCTACGCCGATTGCCACCTTATACTCAATCGTATGGTCCGACGGCAAATCGCCGAGCCACAGACCGGCTCCAGCCACAGCCGAGCGAAGCAGCATTGGAGTAAGCAGCCGATTATGAGCAACGTGACAGTTGTATACCCGTTTGTCGCTATCTCTGTAATCGTCAATCGTTATCGTCAGCGGGAACATGTGCGGCTTTGCACCGATTCGTCCGAAGATAGCCGGCGACTCATCCCTCGTAAAGGCACCGACTATTTTGATAGTGCTGGCGAGCTTAACAGAGCGATACATGCTTGATACCACGGTGTGCACTTGTCCGGTGGCCATCGGCAAATTTACCGACCCGTAACCGAGATAGCTGTGCCCGAAGCCATAGACCTTGTCACCAACGACTTCGGTTACAGTCCCGATCACTTCCATTGTTATATCGCCGGTCACCAATGGGACGACAAGACATGCCCCCGGGGCCAACTGCACATCCTCGTCTTTGTTGACACCTGCGCCACCCCCGATACCGGAAACGACCATAAGTCCGAATGGTTTGACCCAGGTATTTAACTGCTCAGCAACCTGAGCCGGCAAACCAGAGGTAACCAATGGACAGGGCAAGGCAGTGGCACCGGTCAGGCTGCGTTGCCTCGAAAACCGTGGAGTTGTAATCTGCTCATCTATCCGGACAAAATCAATCGGCCTGGAAAAATCAAGCACGTATCCATGCTGGGCGGCGCGCGGCTGCGAATGGCTAACCTGGCCTACCCTGAGCATCTCCTCGATTGGCGTGACACCGTAGAGTGGGTCCTTACTGTAAAAATACGCGAAAGATAGCGCCCCCGCCAACCGGCCATCGATATAGACCGGCGAACCGCTGCAGCCCCATATCGGACCTGTGCGGATGAAGCGCTCATCGGTGCCCTGAACCAAAATCGCATCTCTGCCAGGCCCGAAATTGCGGACTACGCTTATAACATCCAGGTCGAACTTTTCAATCTCAGTTCCCTTAAACACCGTGAGGCAGTACCCCTTCATTCCGGGCCGAATTTCATCAATGCTGATATACTTGGCCGGGTCCCAGAGATCGCTCCTCGATGCTCGATGCTCGATGCTCGCGCGAGAATCCAGGTTCGAGAAACGAGTGTCGAGGAGAGCTAAAAACAGCACGCACAACAAAAAAATTCCTGTTTTTGATTCCCTGAGAATTTTGAACATCTGTGCCCTTTCGATTGCCCTTTGTCATTGTCGCGCAAGCGGGAATGACAGAAAACCTGGCCATATTTATTATTTATTTTAATCGGTCGACGGTTTATTGCAAGATAAAAGAAATTTTGTTACAATGCTTATTTAAGTCCGCAATTGAATATTACGGGTAGTAAGCGATTTTAAGAAAGAGACGCAGGAAAAATGAAGTCTGACCATCGACACGAACTAAAAACTAATGAATTGGCCGAGTGGATTGCAAACTTGCCGCAATGGGCCCGGGAAAATTATAGAATGATTATCTACGTCTCGGTAGTTGCTGTCCTGGTCATAGGCTCGGCTCTGTGGTACTGGTATAACAAAAACGTGGAATCGGTTCAAAGACAGCTCGACTTTACAAACCTTATCTCCAGACTGCCGCAAAACAAAAGGCAAGTCCTTATTATGGCACAGGCCAGGGGAGTAGATGCTTCGTATATGCTCATCGAGACTGCCGTTGCTCTCCGAACTGCTGCCGAGGGTGCAAAAGACGACCAGATGGCTGCTCTGGCGCTAATTAAGCGGGCGGAAGCCTTGCGTGCAGGATTGCATTACCGCCAGGAGGCTGTGAGCCAGGTAGAGGTGCGAACGGCGATAAACCAAGCTAAGAGTGCATATAGCAAAGTGCTTGAGAGGGCCACGCTGAATCGGTCATTGACGGCGACGGCAAGATTCGGCTTAGGACTTTGCGAAGAAGAGCTCGGCAACTTTGATGGGGCACGGCAAATATACAAAGACCTTGTGGAAAACCCTGACTTTGAAGTTACCACAGCCGTTGCCCAGGCAAAACAGCGTCTCGAAACTATGTCCGATTATCAGCAAAAGGTGGTCTTTAAGGCATCGCCAAGACCAAGACGACTACCTGCTGACTTTCTCAAACCGCCGAGCCAGTTGGGACCTGTCGACGTCAATCTATGGCCGGCGGCGCCGAATCGTGCCCCTCGGATTCTCGATTACAATGTGAAGCCAGAACCAAATTTTGTTTTTAGGGTTCTCGATGTCAATCAGCGGATCCAAACACCGAACCGTGCCCCGGTAGTTCCTGACATCAATGTTGGACTCGAACCAAACAGTGTCTTTGAGGCCGTCGACATCAATCAATGGCTCGAGACGCCGATTGACGTGCCTGGGGTTCCTGACATCAATGTGCCCAGCAAATAATTCACGAAGCGAGATTCAAGATGCGGGAAGTGGCCGCCTGACACTTCAGGTGGGAAACTCAATCAAGGAACGCCGGGTCGATAAATATCTGCACGGGCGGTTCAGTAACTTCAGCCGGGTTATGATACAGAAGCAAATCGCCGCCGGCTCCGTCAAAGTCAACGGCAAAGTAGTCAAACCCAGCTTTAAGCTGAGTCCAGGCGACGAAATCGATTTGACACTGCCTCAGCTTCCGAGCAAGGAGATTGAACCCGAAGACATTCCGCTGAATATCATCTACGAAGATGAGGACATGATTATTGTCAACAAGCAGGCTGATATGATTGTTCACCCTGCCCGCAGCAACACTCATGGTACTCTGGTAAACGCCCTTGCCTTTTATTCCGACAAGCTATCGAGCGGGCTTGGTGAATTCCGGCCCGGTATCGTGCATCGGCTCGACAAAGACACCACCGGTGTTATGGTCGTTGCCAAAAACGACACCGCCCAGTGGAAGATTGCCAAACAATTTGAGCGCCGCCAGGTCAAAAAAGCCTATCTTGCCATTGTCCACGGGACGCCGGAACTAACAGCGGACCGTATAAGTGCACCGCTGGGTATGCACCCGAGGACGAGGGAAAAGTACGCAATCAGGCCGGAAATCGGCAAAGAAGCAATCACTTTTTACGAGGTCATCGAAAGTTTTCGCGGCTTTTCCTTATTGAAGCTGACACCCAGGACCGGCCGAACGCATCAAATACGGGTCCACCTTTCATATATAAAACATCCAATCGTCGCCGATGATATGTATGGCGGCAAGCTCGTTTATCCCTGGCAACTAAAAGATACGGAGGCTGGTGTTGAAGAACCGATTATAAACCGCTGTGCCCTCCACGCCTCAACGCTCGAATTCAAACACCCAACGACTTCAGAAATGATGAAATTCGAAGCCCCCTTACCCAAAGATATGCAAAATCTGCTCGATATGCTCAGAAAATACCGAAGGCTCTGACAGGTTCTTAAGTCGCGCCGGCAGAAGTGGAATCTATTGCATCACCTTTATTCCTGCGGTAGTTTTTCCAGGTCAGGCAACGATTTCAATATGAATTCATAGATGCTGCGAGCTATTTCAATTGCCTCCTTGGCCTGTTGCTGAGTAACCTCGACACGAGGCGCAGGATAGCGAGAGTCCATAGCATAGTCCGTTAATATACTACCTTTCTCAATATACCCTTCCATCTCCGGCAGGATTCTCTTGCATAGTCCAAGAAGAAACTCGATGTCATGGGTTTTCTCAACGTGATGATCATGGTAAGCCAAAAACGCCTTGAGCGACTTTTCCGCTGCCTGCTGGCAATGGAATGCTGCTGCCCAGCAAACCGGTTCAGAGTCCTTCATTGCCAGCTCGGCAATACGCAGGTCATCATCAGCCAGCGTGAGCCATTCTTTCACCAGTTCGACCTTGGGACTCATAAATCACTCTCCCTTTGCGAATTACCGTATAGATGAGCGTACATTTCACGTCCGACCATTTTTGTATTTGAGACTGAGTGCAAACTATCAGGTCCACCGGGAAGCAAAGAGCTCGGAGGCTGGCTCTGCCTTGCCGAGCGATTTCGCGAGTTGATTTGTCCGTATCTGGAACCACAACCAGCAGGTCAATATCGCTACCCTTATCAGCATCATCACAAGCGTGTGAGCCGAATAAGTATATTTTTAATGGATGCAAAGTGTCCTTTAGGCGATTTGTCATCTCATTTATCAACTCTGTGGATAGTTCTTTCATGTGTTTTATTCCTGTGGTAGTTTAGCGAGGTCGGCGTCGGAGCCGGCGACCATCAGGATATCATTCTCATAAACCACCGTAGTCGGCATAGGTACATTGATAATGCCGGCGCCATTGGCCTTCTTTTTCTTGCTGTGCTCATCTCGCTTGATTGCGACAAGGTTCACTTTATACTTCTGCCTCAGTTGCAAATCCATAACGGTTTTGCCGTCGAAACTTGCCGGTGCTTTTACTCGAGCCAGGCTGTAGCCCGGGGCAAAATCCATCTTTTCGCCGATTTGCGGCGCGATAAGTTTATACGCCCATCTTTGAGCCGACTCGATTTCGGGGTAAATTACGTCGGTAGCGCCTACCTTGGAGAAGACCTCGCCTGCGACCAGGCTTTCCGCTCTTGCAAGAATCTTCTTTACGCCCATTTGCCGCAGGTTCACCACCGTCAGAATCGCCGATTCAAAACCCTCCTGGCCTATACCTATAATGGCGACATCAACCTTGTCAACACCCTGTGCCTTCAGTGCTTCCTCGTCGGTGCTGTCGAGCCGGACCGCGAGACTTACCTGATCTCGAATCAGCTCTATCTCATCTCTGTTTTTGTCAATTGCGATAACCTCAGCTCCACTCATTGCCAGAGCGATAGCCAGTTTTTTTCCGAACCGCCCCAATCCTATTATAGCAAACCGCTTCATGGTATTAGCTCCTATTTTTTGCCACTAAGGCACCAAGACACATTCTTTTTTAACCACGGATTACACAGATTTCACTGATTTTTTATTTATATTTAACCCGCGTTAACCCGCGAAATCTGTGGTTAATTAACTTTTAATTTCTTCGTGTCTTCGTGTCTAATTCCTCTTTTATCCGACAATTATTGCCTCATCCGGATAATTGTATTGAGCCGGTTTTAAATTAAACGTCAGCGCCGCCAGTAGCGTCAATGGCCCAAGTCTGCCAACAAATATCACCACAATAATAATCAATTTGCCCGCGGTTGTCAAGGAAGGCGTTATGCCTGTTGTCAAGCCGACAGTCCCCAGAGCGGAGCCCGCCTCGAACATAATCTGCGACATAGTAAAGCCGTTTGCATTTTCGGTGATACTCAGTGCCAATGAGGCGCCGAACAAGACGGCAACGAAAAGCAGTGTAACAGTAATTGCCCTGCCGACGACAACTACCCGAACCGAACGCTTAAACATCTCGACTTCCTCTCGCTTTCGCAGGGCAGCAAAAACGGTCATTATTATTACTGCCAGCGTCACCGTCTTTATTCCTCCTGCGGTCGAGCCGGGCGAGCCTCCGACGAACATAAGTAGAATCAAAATAAGTTTGCTCGAAGTCGATAGTGCCGGGATATCGATAGTATTAAATCCAGCCGTCCTGGCCGTAATCGACTGAAACAATGCGCCGAGAACGCCGGTATTTGAAGCGGAATCACTCCTGCCTGCGTAGCGCTCAAACAAAAGGATAGCCAGCATCCCCAGCACTATGAGGCAGGCACTTACGCTAAGAACAATTTTGGTCTGCAGCCGCATCCTTTTTGGCGCTTCCATCGAAAGCCGGTAGCGCGTATTGAAACGTCTTTTGAAGAACCGATTTATCCTGTCGGCTGCAATGTTGGCCAGGTCGTAGAGCACACCGAAGCCGAGTCCGCCCAGGATTATCAGCGGACAAATCACTGCATATATGCCCCAGCTTCTATCGTAGCTAATGAAACTTTTGCTGAACAAACTAAAGCCGGCATTGCAAAAAGCACTGATTGAATGAAAGATACTGTAGTACCACTGCTCATGTACATTACCGGCCCAACCGGGTACGTCGTTCCACATCCCGAAGATAGTGACCGCACCAACAGCTTCAATAAATATCGTCCCGATAAAGATGAAAGCAATCATGTTGCCTATTCGACTAACCGTGCGGGCACTGAGCAGGTCCTGCATTGCCACCGATTCACGCAAGGAGAGCGCCTGTCCTAACAGCAGGGCAAATACCGCACCAAACATAACTATCCCCAGGCCGCCAAGCTGAATCAGCGACAGGATTATCAACTGCCCCATCAGACTGAAATCCTGGCCGGTATCTCTTACGATAAGACCGGTAACACAGGTGGCACTGGTCGCCGTGAACAGGGCATCAACAAAGCTTGCTCTTTCGTTGGTGGATGCCTTCGGCAGGCACAGAAGCCCTGCCCCGCAGGTTATCAAGACTAAAAAACTTGCAATCAATGTCCGTGTCGGACTCTTGCCTGAAGCTGCCAGATTTACGCTGGTTCGGCAAAGCTTGGTGACTACTTGCAGAACAAGATAAATACCGACTGCTAAATGCCGAACTGTCTGGGGCTCGTCTCTGTAAAACCATCGGCCTGCTCCGAGCATAGCAATGCCAAGCGCAAGCAAAAATAGGATTTCAAACCAGTTTGCCCGCCAGAATTCCCTCATCGAAACTGCATTAAGCAGCCGAATTATTTTCTCAACTATGAAGACACAAAGCAAAGCAACCTGAGCAGTGTACAAAATCCCCACCGGCAGCAGTGGCTTATCAAAGCCGAACCGTGCAACAAAAGACGCTGCAACCGCCGCCGCAGTCAAGGCGTTAACGCCGATTAAAACCTTCTCCAACAGATTGTTTTTGTAGTGTATCTGCATATTAGCGCATAGCCTATAGCGGATAGAAATAATTGTCAATTGTCAGTTGGAAGTCTCTACGTACTATACTCGACCCGCTATACGCTATTTTTAAGCGACATCCGCTAAACCGAGCGAATCACCAAACTTGGCCAACAATGCCCGGCGAATATTCTTGTGCTTCGGCCTGGTCAGTGTCGGGTCGGAGCGGACCAGCTCGAATGCGTTTTTCCTTGCCATAACCAACAGGTCATAGTCGTCCACGATATTTGCGATTTTCAAATCCGGCAGGCCGTGCTGCCGTGTGCTAAACAGTTCGCCCGGCCCACGCAGCCGCAAATCGTGTTCAGCTATCTCAAAACCATCGTTGCTTCTGGTTATCATTTCAAGTCTGCTTTTTGCTACCTCGCTTTCAGTCTCGGCAAACAAAAGACAATACGATTTAGCCTCTCCTCTTCCGATGCGTCCTCTCAACTGGTGCAGCTGCGCCAGCCCGAATCTATCCGCTCCCTCTATAACCATTATCGTTGCGTTCGGCACATCCACTCCCACCTCTATCACGACGGTTGAAACCAGCACATCAATTTTGCCTTTTCTGAATTCGGCCATAATCTGCTGCTTCTTCGTAGAGGGCATCTGGCCGTGCAGAAGCTCAACAGTAAATTCCGGGAAAACTTCAGCCAGGTGTTTGCATTCATTAGTTGCAGCCTTTATATCGGTGTTTTCCTCAAGTACAGTTATGCGTGGATAAACAAAATACGCCTGTTTCTTTGCCTTTAGACGCTCGCGGATAAACTGGTATGCTTTTTGGAGGGTTTCCCGGTTGACCCAGCGTGTAGTAACAGCACCTCTGCCCGGCGGCGAATGCCTGATAATAGAGACATCCAAATCGCCGAATGCGGTCATCGCCAGCGTCCGGGGGATAGGCGTAGCCGTCATAACAAAACAATGCGGCGTGGTTCGCTTTCGCAACTGTGCCCTCTGTGCAACTCCAAATTTATGCTGCTCATCAATCACAACCAGGCCGAGCTTTTGAAATTCTATATCTTCCTGCAACAGTGCCACCGTCCCGACGACAATATCCATCGCTCCCTGCTTTATTTTCTCCAGGAGCTGTGTCCTCTTTTTACCGGTCAATCCTCCTGTTATCAAAACCCTTCTCACTTTGCTGTTCTTCAAATATCTTTCGATACTCAAAAAATGCTGAGCCGCCAGAATCTCTGTAGGCGCCATAATGGCCACCTGCGTCCTGTTGGCGACCGCCAGCAGAGCTGCGTAGAGCGCCACTACCGTTTTGCCCGACCCGACGTCACCCTGAAGGAGACGGTTCATCGGCTCAGGTTTTGCCATATCCGCGACAATCTCGGCTATCGCGCCGTTTTGGTCTTCGGTGAGCAGGAATGGAAAGCGCTTTCTAATTCGGCTGTCGATTTCGTCATTGCAAGTCATCGGCACCGCCGTCGAGAAATGCCGTCTCCTTACCCGCCGAAGTGCCAACCCCAACTGCATCAAAAATAATTCATCATACTTTAGCCTGTGCTTTGCCTGGGCTAATTTGGCCTCATCCGGCGGCAAATGTATCCAGCTAAATGCATTTTTTCTGCTGACCAGATTCGCTTTAGCCTGAAAGTTTTTGTCATAAAACTCAGGTACAAGCTCAGTTAAGTTATCGAGCACCGGCCTGATTATTCGTTTGATTTGTCTGCTGGAGAGTTTGCTGGAGGCGGGATAAACTCCGCCGCTGAAATATTCAGCCGGTTCCGAACTTTTCTCGTCGAGCACCAGGAATTTCGGATTGGTCATTTGCAACTGATGCTTGTATAAAGAAACCTTACCCGATGCCGTTATTACCTGACCCGGTTTTAATTGATTGCGAAGAAACCCGCCGTGAAACCATATAATCCTGCACACCTCTGTATCATCGCTGATTATAGCTTCAAATATCGGCTGCCGACGATAGCTCTGGTAGTCTGTTGACTCGACCATACCGACAACGGTAACCGTCTGGTTGGGCTGCATTTGATTTATCTTTATCGGCTCGGGCGAGAAATTCCAGTCCCGCGGAAAATACTCTAACAAATCCCCCACGGTATATACCCCCAACTGCGCAAAAGTCCTGGCTCTGGCTGGCCCAACGCCCTTAAGGTACTGTACCGGCATCGACAAATCGAGCTTCTTGATTCTCGATTCTCGATTCTCGATTCTCGTCGAGCATTGAGTATCTGATTTTTCACTATTCTTCAAAACCATACTCGCCGAGTAGTTTAACAAACCGGACATCACAGATGAATCTTTTAGTAATGTGTGCCGCTTTTTTTTCGCAGACCACCAGCTCCTGGACTCCCGGCGGACCGACCGGTGCGACAATCAAACCGCCATCTGCAAGCTGCTTGAGCAGAGGCTGCGGTATCTTCGGCACCGCTGCGGTAATCATAATCCTGTCAAAGCAGGGTTCCCATTTTGCCATACGTTGCAAAATAGGGTCCCACCTTTGTCGGGGCCAGCCGCAACTGCCGTCACCAACATAGAATTCAATATTATCGATGCCCAATCTGCCCAAAACCGCCTGAGCCGATTCTGACAACTGGCCAAATCTTTCTATCGTATAGACTTTCTTTACCAGCTTGCACAAAATGGCAGTTTGATATCCGCTGCCCGTACCAATCTCCAGAACCTCGCAATCGCGATTGACCTTCAGCTCTTGAGTCATCAGGGCAACGATATACGGCTGAGAGATAGTTTGGCCCATCCCGATAGGCAGTGGGTTGTCGGCATAGGCCTGCGACTCGTAAGCCTGTGGCACAAATTCTTCTCGCCGAACCTCGCCCATCACTCTTAGCATGTCCGGGTCGGTAATATCACGGCCCATCAGGTCCCGGCTGACCATCCGTTCCTGAGCCCTGGAAAATCTGTCTGTGTTTCCCTGACCGCACATAGCTGTAATAATCGCTTTTTAACACCTGTTTTGCAAATCAATTTTTGGCCAGCCCCGTTAGAAGTTCCGATCGCTGTGAGAATCTGCCGCTAAATCTTGGCATTTCTAACGGGGCCAGGATTAAGTTCGTTGCTATCCGGCTGCTAAGTGGTAAAATGCTATAGTTTTGCGGTGGTTCCCATTTTGTCCCGCACCAATTGAGCTTAGGGCTTCGACGTTGAGCTCAGCCGAAGCGCTCACGTCTAATTAGTGCGGGATCGCAAAATGGCAGCTTATTATCCAGACGAGTTTAGCGAAAAGACTCTAAATGCCGATTGACCTGAACTTACCCAAAAAGAGCGGCCTTTTTATAGCCGGTACTGAAGCTGGCGTGGGTAAAACGCTCATAGCCGGTGCCATCGCTAAAATCTTAACCGATAATGGCCTGAAAGTCGGTGTATTCAAACCCATTGCCACCGGATGTACCCGCCGCTGGGAAGGCATTGTTAGCTGCGATACCGAGTTCTTGGCTAACTGCGCAAACAGCGACCTGTCCCTTTCCACAATTACCCCTGTCGGCTACGTTACCCCAGCAGCTCCCATTGTAGGTGCTGCTCAGGAAGGACGTCCGATAGATTTCGACAGCATCGCAGCCGCTTACAAAGATATATGCGAAAATTCCGACATAGTGATTGTCGAAGGCATCGGTGGTGTGCGCATGCCTTTGACGTTGGAATTTGACCTGCTGGATTTGGCGGTAGAATTCTCTCTGCCTGTGGTGGTAATCACCCCCCTGAATCCGGGGACGATAAACCATACACTTATGACGATTGACTGCATCCGCGCTGCACAGTTGGAAATTGCCGGGGTAGTCATCAACGGCTACAACGCCACCGAAGCAACAGTTGCCGAAGAGACCGCCGGCCAGGTAGTGACCCAATGCAGCGGTGTAAATGTCCTTTGCATTGTGCCTTTCGATGAAACCGTTGATATCGAGGCACCGAATCTGGGAGAAGTGATTGTCCCCTCCATGATGGATTGCGACTGGACAAAATTAGCGCAAAAGTAATTTATGAACCAGCTGTCTGCCACCTTTGTAACAGCTTTCTACCCTTCCGCCACGTCCTGAGCCGCAAGAACAATACTGTTATCAGCACCGCCTGCAAGAGAACCAGGATTATGGCAGCCAATAAGATACCGATTTCATCATTGAACAGGTACTCGACGCGGTGCCCAAAGACTCCATACCACCATGTATTAGGTTTTTTCTCGAGCCACAGATACAGAATACTGCATGGGAAGTTTATGACAGTGTAAATCTAGGTGGACACAGCCCCAAAGCCGAACCAATAAAACCGACCAAGCAAAAGAAGCCAGTCTACCACAAATAGAGTGATAGCTACCGGAATATATACACTAATCCATCGAAGACGTTTCCGAAGACCGCAGCCTACAGTTTGCGAACTGCCAAGCTTTTCAATGGCCCGGAGCACAGCATCCTCGCGGGACAGACCTTCGGCTTCAAGGTCAGCTGTTTTTTTGAGCAAATGGTCTTCCAGCTCTTTCCTTATCTGCGCAGTGTCTTTTTCATTGCGGTTGGCATATATCATTACTCCATCGAGATATTTTTGCAGTGCCAGGACCATTACTATTCAACCAGTTTCTGATCAGCCTTTTCGATTCTCAGATACTCATTCCTTTTAATACTACACATGACACCATTCATGATAGGAAATATAAGGAAGAGCCACGCTGTTATAGCAATGAGCGCAACGGTACCTTCATGGGTTCGAAAGTGCTGCAAGAACTGTAGTCCGTTTTCACCGCTGAGGAGACTGACGCCGTCAATGGCCCAGGGAACCTGCAATCCAACGGCCAGCCCGCCGCAGGCTATCATCCCGTAGGCGCCTCGTCCCACTGCCGCCAAACCCACGGCGGCACCGAGCGGAGCCAGTGAAATACCTCCCATTGAAAGTAATCCGGCTATGGCCAAAGCTCCGAAGGCAAGAGCTCCCAAGGCAAGATTACCGAAGGCAATCAGGCCCACCGCAACATTGCCGAACGCAATTATTCCGACCGCTCTTGGCCCTATGGCGATAAATCCGCGAGCGGTGCCCTGAGTACGGACATCCAACAACGCAAAGCCCTTCCTTAGACTATAGCCGACGATCCGCGCGGTGCCGTGGTCTTCGATGGCTTGAAACACGGCGTCTTCTCGCGGCAGGCCCCGGGTTTGGAGGTCGGCTGTCTTTTGACGCAAATGGTCTTCAAGCTCAACCCGGATTTTTGCTGCCTCTTCTTCCTTTCGATTGGCGTAGAGAATAACCTGGTCAAGATATTTTTGTAATGCCCGGCTCATATTGTCGCTCCTTTTACCTGAGGTTTGGGTAGAAGGTTCTCTGCAGAACCCAGGACTTTTCCCATCGCGGCCGAGAGCATCTGCCATTGCCGGCGGTTGGAGGCAAGGGCTTTGTGGCCTTTAGAGATTAGACGATAATATTTTCGCTGCCTGCCGTTTTCGGCTAAACGCCACCTTGCAGCTATCAATTTTTTTTCTTCCAGCCGATATAGCACCGGATAAATAGTCCCCTCACCGAGTTGCAGAATTCCTTCTGCCCGTTCGTTGAGCTCTTTGACGATAGCATAGCCATAATTTGGCCCGGCTTCCAGGATAGCTAAAATCAGCGTCTCAACGTTGCCGTCAAGGGTCTGCTTACTAAGTCGTACCATGTTTCATCTCCCTAATAAAACCCAATGGGATATTCTTGGCCCATTACTATGCGATACTTTATAGTGAAAGGTGTAGTATACTATACAGTGTAAAGTATTGTTGTCAAGTAGAGAAATCATAAATTTTTAAATTTTTTTGTGGCTCTTTTCAAAAACCCCATTTTCAGGTATGATAAAGAACTGATTGTTTCCCGTTAATTGTTGATTTCTTTGTGTTTCTGGCAGTAAATTTTTAAGGTAGGAAGTTTTATGCCGGAATTTAGACGCTATCTTGTAAATATCGACTCAATCTCGACGCACCAGCTCTTTACCGACTGCCTGATGGTGGGAGCGGGCATCGCAGGTCTTCGTGCCGCTATCGAAGCGTCCAAGCACCGCAACGTCATCATCGTCTGCAAGGATACTTTGGAAAATAGTAACACCTGGAAGGCCCAGGGCGGAATCGCTTCAGTGCTTGATAAAACAGACACATTTGAATCACATATAGCCGATACGATTAACACCGGCTGCGGTATAGGCGACGAAAGTGTAGTCGACTTTGTCGTTCGCCAGGGACCGGAGCTTATCGAGCAACTGTTTCGCTGGGGCGCTGAGTTTGATCAGATCGACGGGCGTATTGCCACTACGCTCGAAGGTGGCCACTCGCACCCTCGTATCGCTCACGCTCACGGCGATGAAACAGGGCGGATAATTGCAGAGGTGCTCATAAGAAAAGTCAGGCAAAATCCGAATATAAAAATAATGGAGAACTTTTACACTGTCGATTTGCTCACCAACGACAACAACGAGTGCGTTGGGATAATCGGCCGCGACAGGCGCAGTCCGCCTGGGACGGACCAGATAATTTGGGCTGCAAACACAATCCTGGCAACCGGAGGGGCAGGGCAGCTCTATCGCGAGACCACCAACCCTGAAGTTGCAACCGGCGATGGCGTTGCTATGGCTTACCGGGCCGGCGCCATATTGCAGGATTTGGAGTTTATGCAGTTTCATCCAACAACGCTTTACGTCGCAGGGGCCTCAAGGGCCTTGATTACCGAAACGCTTCGCGGTGAAGGTGCCGTACTGTTGGACAATGGAGGCCGGCGTTTTATGAAGGACTATCACGAATCTGCTGAGCTTGCACCGCGTGACATTGTCAGCCGGGCCATACTGGCACAAATGCTAAAAACCATATCAACGCATGTCTATCTGGATGTTCGGCACTTCGATAAAGAACATTTTGCAAAAAGATTCCCGCATATTTTCGAGCTGTGTGAAAGTTTCGATATAGATGTCAGCCGAAACTTAATTCCTGTCCGGCCCAGCGCACATTATATGATTGGCGGTGTAAGGACCGACACCTCGGGCAAAACAAGCATCGAAAGTCTTTACGCCTGTGGCGAGATAGCTTCTACCGGTCTGCACGGCGCAAACCGGCTCGGCAGCAACTCGCTGCTCGAAGGGCTGGTATTCGGCAAGATAGCCGGACAGCTTGTTTCCCAATGCAAAGAAGCAGGCATTGCCCATATCAAGCACCCACTAATAAAATATCAAATCCCGCATTCAGACCGCACTCGTTTGGATGCCGCTGATGTTACAAACTCGCTTCGAGCTCTTATGTGGCGAAATGTCGGCATCACGCGCACGGTGCAGCCGCTCAGTGAGGCACAGGAGATTATCGGGTTCTGGCAGCGCTATGTAATGGACAAAATCTTTGATGGACCGGCGGGATGGGAATGTCAGAATATGTTGACGGTATCACTCTTGATGACCCGGGCGGCTGAGCAACGCCGGGAAAGTCGAGGCGTCCATTTTAGAAGTGATTTCCCCAATACTGATGATAAGCGATTCAAAAAACATATCGAAATCACACGGTGAAAAGTAGAAAATAAAACGAACTTTTGCTATAATAATTAGTAGTAAATAGTCAATTAAAAGAGTGGGTCGGGCGGTCGCTGGTCGGCCAGAGGCGGACCGGAGGAAAGTCCGAGCAGGACAGGGCACGGTGGTGGTTAACGGCCACCCGAGGTAACTCGCGGGAAAGTGCCACAGAAACGACACAGCCGATGGCCCCGATTCGTTGGGACACAGGCAATGGTGAAATGGTGCGGTAAGAGCGCACCGCAGTGCCGGTGACGGTGCTGGCAGGGTAAACCCCACCGCCTGCAAGACCAAGTAGCTGGTACTCGGCCCGGGTATTAACAGCAGGTAGGTCGCTTCCCGGTATATCGGGAGAGCCAGCTGGTAACAGTTGGTCAAGATAAATGGCCGCCGCCCGTCAGAAGTGACGGCGTACAGAACTCGGCTTATAGACCCACTCTTCTTTTCTTAAGCACTAATCCTCTAAGGCAAATGGGTCGTCGAGCGTACGCACAAACGAGTCGATACTGATTCTTACATTTACAATATCACCGGCGACGCCCATCCAAATGGTGCCGGCCCCGAGCGTGATATGGTCGAAATCAAAGCCGTCAGTGGTGCTTAGCCTTGATGCCAGCACAGGCGAGGAGTCCAATTTAACCAAAATTGTCTCCAGCGTCTGACTGATAAGCATCCCGCAGATACTAAGATTCTTATCTTGTGCCTTAACCTCATCTATATCTTTGCGAACATTCTTTAAGACCTGTCTTAGTATTGCGATTCGCCTTGCGTTCTCGTTTGCGTAGGGCTCGTTAAATACCTCCGCTTCCAGTACCATTCTGCTGTCAAATCTGAGTCTTCGCTTGGGCTGAACCCACAAGCTCTTTGGTTTTTCATCTACCATAAAGAAATATTTTCGTATTGCCGTCAGCCTATTCTCGTCAAAGGCAACCATATTGAACCAAATCTGATGGCCCTTTTTCTTTTGTCCTAATGAAGCGACAACGCTCTCGCTCTGGCTAAGCAGCTCATAGGTCGGCTTGTGAATCATGGGAAGCACATCTGCAGAGCTGCTCTGTTTTAGCTTTGTTATGTAGTAGGTCTGTGAGAGTTGCTCATCATATGGAGGCTTTTCCGGCTTAAGATACTCCACAGCCGCACAACCACACAAACCAAAAACTAAAAAGCACAATCCAAAATTGAAAATTTTAAGTTTTAAGTTTTGGTTTTGCATCTGCGCTCTCCGTTTTAGGGGCCCCAAACGCAAAAAACACGCTTGGAAGGGTTCCCGCTTTGCCATCATTCGCAAAGTGGGGCCCGAGCCCTTATACTTCTTTTGAGTCTATCCACTTCATCATTTTGCGTAATCTTCTGCCGATTGTTTCCAGTTGGCAGTTATAGTCTTTATCGTACAGTTCCTTAAACGTCTTTAATCCGGATTGGTATTCGTTGACCCATTCTTTGGCGAATTCGCCGGATGTAACCTCTGAAAGTATCTTTTTCATTTCAGATTTGGTTTGCTCGGTGATAATCCTTGACCCGCGGGTCAGGTCGCCGTACTCAGCGGTGTTGGATATGCTGTGTCTCATATAGCTCATCCCGCCCTGGTACATAAGGTCAACTATGAGTTTGACCTCGTGCATGCATTCAAAATAGGCGATTTCAGGCTGATATCCCGCTTCCACCAGCGTCTCAAATCCGGCTTTGATAAGTGCCGTAAGACCGCCGCAGAGAACACACTGCTCGCCGAACAGGTCCGTCTCAGTCTCTTCCTTGTATGTGGTTTCAATAACCCCTGCTCGGGTGCCGCCGATACCGTTTGCCCAGGCAAGGGCAATTTGTTTTGCGTCGCCGGTCGCATCCTGCTGGACAGCTATCAGGTTAGCCACACCGCCACCCTTTTCAAACTCGCTGCGAACCAGGTGTCCCGGTCCCTTCGGGGCAATCATCACAACGTTAACGTCCTTCGGCGGCACAATATACTTAAAATGAATATTGAAGCCATGGCAAAAACCAAGTGTCTGACCCGCTGCCAGATTGGGAGCGATTTGTTCCTTGTACACTTTTGCCTGCATTTCATCCGGCACGGTCACAATAATCAGCGTCGCACCGTCCATAGCCTGCTTTATATCGCCCGGTGTAAAGCCGTGCTCTTGTGCCAGTTTGAAGTTGTCCGTCCCTTGCAGCTCAGCCACCGCCACCTCTATCCCGCTATCGCGCAGGTTCAAACTGTGCGCATGTCCCTGACTGCCGTAGCCGATAACCGCAACTTTTTTACCTTTTAACGCATCTATCGGGGCATCCTTTTCGTAATAAATTTTTGCTGCCATAATATTTCCCTTTTCATCCAGTTTTTTCAAATTGTTTTATTATTCGACATTCTCCCAGCAATTATATTAAACTGATATTTCCTATTAATAAGGTTACAGAATATCATTTTTTCCTTAGATATCCCACAGCATAAAGGTGGAGAGAAGCATTTTTTTCCTCTGAAATTGGCTTTGTTTGGCTTTGTTTTGGGTTAATATTGGCTTTGTTTTCACAAATTGCCCAATTTGATATATTTTCATAATCCTTTATATAGAAAACTGTTACGTTCATTTTGGCCTTTTTGAGTTTGGCTTTGTTTGGGTTTGTTTGGCTTTGTTTTTTCCCACGTTCACCAAGTGTCCTTTCTTCATAATCCTTTGTTAATACCTTATTTACGTTCATTTGGTCATCCGGAAAATTGGCTTTGTTTTGCATAAAAAGTTTGATTTGTAGAGACATCTTTACAAGTGTAAAGATGCCGAAGGCATGTAAATAGTTTATTAATCGCGGATTACGCTGATTAAACAGATTTTTTAGCCACAAAAATGCACAAAATGCACAAAGGAACAGAGTGATAGAGGGAATCACAAGAAACTTTTGGCTGTGTGGGGTGGATAGGCGGTTTGTGTGGTCTTGGGCTTCGGCGGCCATTATAAGTTTTCCTAATTTACTATTCAGTATCTCATCTTATTAGTTTGATATATATTATACATTAGGAAATGTTAGATGTAAAGTAAAATATTAAAAATATTGGGCTTTTATTAGACGCAGAGAGAAAAAGTTTATCAGGTAAACAGGAGATGAATATCCAATATCGAACAAGGAATGTCGAATGTCGAAGTGAAGGGGGAATTAGAGGATTAGTGGATTAGGTTATCAGGTGAGCAGGGATTTCGGAGATTGTCCACGCACCAAATTTAAAAACAAAATTGGTGCGGGATCTGCGCTCATTCTGAGCTTGAGAAATTCTGGAAAGGGTGCGAAGCGGTTCAGCGGGGAAAGATGCAAGGAAACACTACTTGAGGTATGTAAAATTCTTTTAAATTCGCTTCCAGACAAAAACCTACCCCTGTATGTTGTAAATTTTCTGCCCAGGTCTTTTGAGGGCGAAGACGACGAAGCCGCTGACCCAGACTCTTTTTTTCGCATGGTGAATAGCGATGTAATCAAAAAAAATAGTAGTTCCTGATCATTAAGCCTGGCTTTCGTTCTCAATGACGGGAGGCTTCGCCTCGATATTCATGATTGTTCGATCGTGCAATATCGAGGCGTCTATTCGCGAATATACCTCAAGAAACCTGTCAATATGTGGTTCCAATTCTAACAGTTCGCAGAGTTTTTGTGCGCACCATTTGATTTCAGATAGCTTTTTTTCGATTTCAGATCGCTTTGCCATCTTTTGCCCTTTCAAAAATTGCTCTTTAGCGTTTTCTCCTTAATATCACCGCACCGAGGCCGAGAAGTAAGAGCGTGGCCGGTTGGGAATGCCTACTTATAAATCATATTAAACAATTCGTTTGCTCGTTCAGTGTCCAAAGTTTTCAATATCTTATATTCATTCAACGCAGAACCTTTGTCACCAATTATCAGATAGGCTACCCCAAGGATATGGTGAGTCCCTGCATCATCCGGATTGATTCTGATAGCCTGTTTATAGGCTTCTATCTCTTCCTGATGGCGGCCAAGGCCGCCATAGGCAGTGCCAAGCCTATAGTGTGCCTCGGCATCATCCGGCTTGATTCTGATAGCCTGTTTATAGGCTTCTATTGCTTCTTGATAGCGGCCCAGGATGCGGTAGGTAATACCAAGACAAGAGTAAGCCTCGGCTAAATCCGGCTTGATTCTGATAGCCTGCTTGAAGGCATCTATCTCTTCCTGATAGCGGCCAAGGCCGTGGTAGGCACGGCCAAGCCTATAGTGTGCCTCGGCTAAATGTGGATTGATTCTGATAGCCTGTTTACAGAATTCTATCGCCTCCTCATAGCGGCTAAGGCTGCCATAGGTAGCGCCAAGACCATAGTGTGCTATGTCATCATCCGGCTTGATTCTGATGGCCTGTTTGCAGGCTTCTATTGCCTCTTGGTAGCGGCCCAGTTCACAGTAGGTAATACCAAGCCAAGAGTAAGCCTCGGCATAATCCGACTTAATTACAGTGGCCTCTTTGAAGGTTTTTACCGCCTCTTGGTAACGGCCAAGCTTGTAGTAGAGAATGCCAAGCGAGTGATGTACCACCGCAACATAATTCGGTTTATTTCTAATGGCCTGCTTGAAGGCTTCTATTGCCTCTTGATAGCGGCCAAGTCCGTGGTAACAACGACCAATATTGATCCAGGCATAAGCGTTTTGTGGGTTCTTTTCTGTCGCCTTTTGAAAATAGGTAAGTGCGGCAGACCAGTTTTCCTGCCATAACTCCTTTAAGCCTTTGCCAATTAGCTTTTGAGCATCATTTGCATCGGCGGTTGGCTTGGTCAGCGATTCAAATATTGGGGTTTTGGAGGTTTCTTTGAGGGCAATGATTTTGTCGCTGGGAATCGCAAAATTGAGATTCTGGCCTTCTGTTACGACAAGGGTTGCAATGCCTATTACCTCACCTTTGCTGTTTATAACCGGACTTCCGCTTGAGCCTGGCGAGATGGGAGCGGTTATCTGAAGAATTTTGCCAAAGGCTGGAATATCCCGAACTGCTGATACGATGCCGGTTGATACGGTTGATTCAAGGCCGAGGGGACTACCTATAACAAAAATGTCCTCACCTTCAGAAGGCACATTCACGCTGAGGTTTAAGAATGTCGTATTGGCATCCGGTAGGTTCACGACAAGTTTGACAATATCGGCTTCGGTGTCTTTGGCAACAATACCCTGCACCGGATATTGTTTGCCTGATGAGGTTTTAATAGTAGCTGAATAAGCGCCTTCGACAACGTGATGATTCGTGATAAGTCTGCCTTTATTATCTATGAAGAATCCGCTTCCCTGACCGATCGGCTTGTTGTCCTTGTCGAAAGTCTCTATAAGAACGACGCTGGGCTTAACTTTTTTTATTAAATCTACAAGTTTTTCGTCAGCATTTGCGATAGTAGAACCAGCCACCATCATACAGACCAATATGAAAGTTAGTTTCCTC
>JAUXAB010000077.1 GCA_030615025.1 Phycisphaerae bacterium
ATCTACGCCATCCGGACAGAAATAATCTCCCAGTACCGGCTGCCACCAGCTCAGTTTCGGATAGCTCATTCCCTCACAGGTCATCATCCAGATATCTTCGCTGCCATTTATTCTTTCACCCACAAAATCCCAGCCGGCATCAGTAAAGGTGTTCATCATCTGCATCTCGGCTGTTGTTTTGCCGGTTCCACCATCACTGCTCGTCTGCCCGCTGGTCTCGGTATCCCAGAAAGAAGTAGTAATCTCACCTTCAAGGTTCACTCCCACCAGTCCGCCGACGTTCTCGTTTCCCGTAACGCTTCCGGTCGCATAGCAGTCTATGATTGTTGCAGCCAAAAAGTTGACTCCCACCAGTCCGCCGACAGCCGAAGTTCCCGAAACGCTGCCGGTTGAATAGCAGTTGTTGATTGTGCCCCAGCTAAACCCCACCAGACCGCCGACGATGAAACTCCCCGAAACACTGCCGCCCTCAGCGTAACAGCCGGATATAGTTCCCCTGCTTAGCCGGCCAACCAGCAAACCAACACGATTCCCCGTTCCCGCTTCAACATTGGGGTCAATCAATCCCAGATTCTTTATTTCTGCATCTCCACCATCAACATACCCGAAAAGTCCTATGAAATCTGTCTCTGTGGAGCTATAGGTAAAGTTTGAAATCGTATGTCCGTTGCCGTCAAAACCCCCCCTAAAGACATTAGGCCAACTGGCCCCAATGATATTAAAACTCGTTCCCGTAAAGCCGCTAAGGTCAATATCGGCGCACAGCAGAAAGTGCTTGTCCAAAAGGCAGGGAAATAAGCCGATAGCATTGAGCTGCTCAGCCGTATAAATCAAGTAAGGGTCGGCCTGCGTTCCACTGCCGCCGCCGAGACATAATTGTGGGGTTATAGGTTCGCCAGGGGCGTTCTCCCAGGCAAGTCTGGGGTAGTCTTTACCCTCATCAATCGTCCAGACAGGCTCGCACGACACCCAGGCAATAAAGGTTCTTACCGTCTGCATCTGGGCAGTTGTCTTGCCTGTCCCTCCATCACTGGTTGCCTGCCCGCTGGTTTGAGTATCCCAGAAAGAAGCTGTAACCACTGCATACTGTTCGTCATTGTGTCCCACCAGCCCGCCGACATCGCTTGTTCCCGCAACGCTGCCGGTCGAATAGCAGTTGGAGATTGTGCCGTCATTGTCTCCCACCAGGCCGCCGACTCTATTAGTCCCCGAAACGAAGCCTTCTGAGTAGCAGTTGGTGATTGTGTCGCTATTCCATCCCACCAGTCCGCCGACGTGGCCATTACCCGAAACATCAGCGCTTGAATAGCAGTTGGAGATTGTTCCCTCTTCATTCTGTCCCACCAGGCCACCGACAGATCCCTCTCCAGAAACGCTGGCCGTCGAATAGCAGTTTGTGATTGTGCCAACATTAACTCCCACCAGTCCGCCGACATAGTTGTTTCCCGCAACGCTGCCGCCCTCAACGTAGCAGTTGGTGATTGTGCCATAATTATATCCGACCAGCGAACCGACGTAATACCCTGTTCCCGCATCAACATTGGGGTCGATCAATCCTAAGTCTTTGATCTCTGCATTTCCTTCCCAGCCACCAACGTAGCCGAAAAGTCCTATCAAGTCTATGCCTGTAGAAGTGTAGGTAAAGTCCGAAATCGTATGGTTGTTACCGTCAAAAGCACCGGTGAATGGTTTATTGTCATCCCAATCTAAAAAGTATCCGATGATATTGAAACTTGTTCCGGTGTAGCCGCTCAGGTCGATATCGGCCATCAGGATAAAGCACTTGTCCCAGTCGTTGGAATCGGCTCCAATTGTGTTCATCTGGTTTGCATCGTAAATCAGATATGGGTCATTCGGCTCCCCCGTACCCCCGCCGTATTTGGCCTGGGCCGGCAGAGCACAACAGCAGATAACAACCAATACAGTGATTTTCCCCAACAGGCTTGAATTTCTCGTCTCATTCATTCCTACTGTCCTCCAGCTCCCCATTCTATCTTACCCGAGCCACACTATCACAGCTACGGCCCACAATTGCACAAACAATAGAGAAACCCTCTCACAATTGCTAAAAAACCAACTTATGATATTCCAGCAGATTTGTCAAACCAAAAAAATGCAAAAATGGGGACAGACAAAGAAAAAAATACCCCGGTGAGATAACGTTTTGCTATCCCACCCTGGGTCCCTGCCTAATCTGGATCCCCGATTACGACATTCGAGGACTAGCGGGGATTCGGGCAAGATTCCAAAAAAAAAGCCGCTTCGAAAAGCGGCTTTTTATTTGCGGTCAGTCACTCAATTTCATTCGTGTTGCGGCCCGCCATCGTGCTCTCCGTCCGCAGTATCTCTTGGATGAGCGTTCTCGTAAACCTCTTTCAGTCTTCTCGTGGTAAGATGTGTGTAAACCTGCGTGGTCGATAGTGACTGGTGTCCGAGCAATTCCTGAACGCTCCTTAAATCGGCACCGTTGTTTAACATATGCGTTGCGAAGCTATGACGCAGGGTATGTGGGCTGATTGCCGGGTCCAGTCCGGCCATTTTAAGATATTTGTCCATCTTACGCCGGACGCTGCGTGTGCTGAGCCGTCGGCCGTGCTTGTTCACGAACAAAACCTTCGAGTCAAAATTCCTGCTGCTTTGCGCTCTTTTATTCCTGAATTCCATATAGTGCTGGATAACCTGCAAAGCAGATGAACCGATAGGTGCAATTCTTTCCTTCTTGCCTTTGCCTCTGACATGTACGACCTCACCCAAGAAGTCTACATCGTCCATGTTTAACGCCACAAGCTCACTAACTCTTATGCCGGTGCTGTAAAGCGTCTCCAGAATAGCTCTATCTCTTGCGCCCAGCCAGTTATTCATTGGCGGTGTCTCGAGCAATTTCCTTACCTCTTCGTATTCAAGGAACCTCGGCAGTTTCTTCTCCTGCTTCGGAGTTCTAACTGCAGCAACCGGATTGGAGCCAAGCTGGCTTCTTTTAACCAGGAATTTGTAAAAGCTTCGCAGCGTGGCAAGTTTGCGAGCTATGGTCGCTTTGGAATACTGCTTCTCATTTAGAAAAGCCAGGTACGCTCTGACGGCATCTGTCTGGACCGAAAGCAGTAATTGGTCAACTTTGACATTAGTCTGCGTCGCCACGGCTGTAGCCGGGCCGGCTTCTCCTGATTTAGTGGGTGGCAATGAAATCGGCTCATCAGCCGGTGGGCTGCACACAGAAGCACCAATCAGAAACTCACCAAATTGCCTCAGATCGGCTTCATAACACTTGGCCGTATGTTCGGAGAACCGCTTTTCAAATTTCAAGTAATTTAGGAACTCTTGGACAATCGCACTATCTACCATAATCCACCTGCCTTCAATCTCGTGGCCCCCCCCGGCGCCGTGTTAGCTAAAAACCAAAGATTTTCTTAAGTTTCGCCCTTCTCATTTTACCACTTATTGCAAAATGGGGGCTCATCCAAAACTTAACTTACATACACTCACCTTTTACTAATTCGCATGAATTTGCGCATCTGCATTTTCACATAAAAGCTCATCTGCCTGGCCGATAAGCGACTGCGTCAGCTTGAAACTCAGGACCGCTGCATCAAACCAATCAAAACTTGTGCAGCCGTCCTTTGCCTGAGCAATCAGAGCATCCAGAAGTTTATCTTCACATCCAGCCTCGTAACGAAATATGAACTTCTCTGCTCCCTTGTTTAGAACCAGTTGTCGCCTTTTTTTCATTACTATTTGTCATTCTGAGCAAAGCGAAGAATCTCTTCTTTTTCGTAAGCCATGTCCTTCCCTTCACTTAGGACCCCAAAAATATTAATCCGCGAAGTCGTTCGTATAAACACCTATACTCTTTATCGGTCGAAAATCAGATAACTTATACCGCAACTTCGATTTTCTTCATCAAATTCGATAAAATCAACACTTTGGCGAAGCCACAACGGTTTTATCGTCCAATAAGACCTATGTCTTTAGAAATTGCCTGCGAATTTTGAAATTGTCCCCAACTTTATTAATCCGTGTTTATTTTCCTTCTAATTGCCTTGAAGAAGGTTGTTCCATCTTTTTCGCTGGAATCAACCATCCTCTGCTGCTGAAAATGAGTGATATATTTTAACGCTTCATTGTGGTGTATCCCCAGGCCTGAGCATATTTCATTTAGCGAACAAGGCCTGCGTTTCAGCATTGATAATACATCTTCGGCTTTACTTTCAATATGCTTACCGCAGCGGCCCTGTGAAAAATCAGCCACAACTTCGCACTTTTTCCCCAGCTCTGCAGCTATAGCCTCCAGTTTTTCGGTATCCACTCTTTTGATACCGGCGTGGGTTGTAGGTCGCACAGCTGTATTGAGCTGGACCTTATCCGGCTGAATGCGTTTTATGGCATTCTTAATTTTGGCAATTTGCCTGGCATCGGTATTTAGTCCTTCGATGAGAAAAACCTCAAGCCATATTGATCCGGCAAACTCATTTCTAAAGACGCATAATCCCGAAATCAGGTTTTCAATAATGATATCCTTGTGCGGACGATTTATTTCCTCGAAAGCCTGCTTGTCGCCGGCATCCAGAGAAGGCAGCACCACATCGGCCTTTGCACAATTCGTGCGCACATCCTGTCTATATAGAAGTGTGCCGTTGGTTAATACGGCCACAGGAATATCGGTAACCTTTTTTATGCCGTCTATAAGCTCACCGAGCCGCAAATTCAGCGTTGGCTCGCCGGAACCGCTAATGGTGATAAAATCGGCCTGCAGGCCCTGGGCTAATGTTTCCTTCAGCTCAGCTAAAACCGCTTCAGCAGGGACGTATTCCTTGCGTTCCGTGGTCTTCTCGGAAGTCTTGCCAAGCTGGCAATAGACACAATCCAGCGTGCAGACCTTAAAGGGCACGATATCAACACCCAGGCTTAGCCCCAGCCTTCGCGAGGGCACCGGGCCGTACAAATATTTTTTTTCCTCAGCCACTTTTTTATCCGCGTACAATCTCGAATATTTCCCTGCACACGCCCAATAAATCCCCAAGCCACTCTATCGGCATAATGCTGGCGGTGTCTGATTTTGCTTTTTCCGGCTCGGTATGGACTTCGATGAAAAGGCCGTTTGCACCGGCGGCAATCGCTGCCTTTGCCAGTATCGGGGCCACCTCACGCCGGCCCCCGCTTGCATCGCCGAGGCCTCCGGGCTGTTGGGCGCTGTGGGTGGCATCGAAGACAACCGGATAGCCCAGCCCCTTCATAATCTCGATGCTCGTCATATCGTTGACCAGCCGATTATAGCCAAAAAAAGTGCCTCGTTCGGTAAGTATAATTTTTTCGTTGTCGCACGCACGAATCTTCTCTACCACATTTTTCATCTCAGCAGGCGAGAGGAACTGGCCTTTCTTTATATTTACAGGCTTGCCGGTCTGTCCGCAGGCACAAAGCAAATCGGTCTGCCTGCACAGAAAGGCGGGCACCTGAAGACAATCGACAACCTCACTAACAACGGCAGCCTGAGCCGGCTCGTGCACATCTGTCATAACAGGCAAATTGGTCTCTCGACGAACCGCCGCAAGAACCTCCAAACCTTCTTCCAGACCTGGGCCGCGAAAACTGTGCAAGCTGGAGCGATTGGCCTTGTCGAAACTGCCCTTGAAAATCACTCCCATGTTGGCCCTTTGACTGATCTCGGCAAGTTTATTTGCAATATCCAGACAGATATTTTTGCTTTCAATAACGCAAGGCCCCGCCATTACAAACAAAGGCGCATCGAGACCAATTTCGACATCACCAATTTTGAAATTCACTTTGCTCATATTTCGTATCTCGCATTGCGTATTGCGCAATACGCATCACGCACGACGCACAACGAATTTATCCTATTGCCCTGATAATTCTTGTTCTTATCCCTGCCGGCTTGGCGCCTTCCGGCACCATCACATTGACAGCCTGCGGTATTACTTTGATTTGTACCGGCAAATCCGGCCCCGGGTCACCGTCAATTTCAGTCTCTATATCGGCAGCCTCAGAACTTACAGTGAAGTTTTTGCCCTGACGATATACAACGTCGCCGCTTGTGGCGTGCTGCTTCAAAACCGTCATCAGCGAATGCTTTAGCAAACGTATACGGGACGCACATTTATAAATGCACACATCCAGTAACCCATCACCGAAATCGGCATAGTGCAATACCTGAAGGCCCATCGCGTACCTTGAAATATTTCCAACGAAAACCAATCCTCGACCATTAAAAATCTCTTCGCCGTCTACTTCTACCTTCATTGCGCCGAATTTATAAGTCCAGAATGTTCGCCAGATCGGCCCAACGTAATCAAAGTAATCTATGTGACGTCCCTTTCGCTGCTCGCTAACACATTTGACCACCTGCCCGTCAAACCCAAAACCAGCTATAGAAGTAAAACATTTCCCATTTGCACTTCCCAGGTCCAAAGGCCGAATATAGCCTGCCTCGAATGTCCTCGTTATTGTTTTTAATTTTTCGTCAAAACCCAATTCATTTGCCAGCAAATTTTCCGTCCCGCAGGGCACTATCAGCAGCGGCTTGTCACTGCCTTCCAGGCCGTGCGCAACCTCTCTGACGGTGCCGTCACCACCGACAACAACAACCATTGCACAATCGTAGTCGACCGCTGCATCGGTAGCCAATTCGCAGGCATTGTCCAGAGAGGTAGTCAGGCTGACCCTGACCTCGAATCCTTTTTTGACAAGGTATCGCTCAAACTGCCGGCCGGTCAGCTTGCTGCTGCTGGCACCGGACTTGGGATTTACGATATAGGCGATATAACCATCATCCGGCTTCATTTTTCTAATTTACTATTTTCTATTTACTATTGACTATTTGTTTTTTCGCCACTAAGGATGCGTAACTTTCTGTTATGTGCGGCAAATTTTCCAGCCCTAAATTCCTTTGTACATCAGCGATTTTTTTACTATCGGGCCCTTCTATTTCCACAAAATTGCCCAGTAACGGCAGCTCATCCAGAGCAACTTTGCACTCACAAAGCTGCCAGATTCGACGCCTTTTTTCGAAAACCAATACTTTTTCATACGCAAGAGCCGAAAGCAGCTTCTCAACCGAATCGCCGTCTCCGACTTCAATTTCTATCTCCTGCCTTTTTTTGAATTCATCTTTTTCCTTGGGACCTTTATAAGTCAAAAAAAATCTCTCAGTCCTGCCGACCATCTGTCGCCGCAACCGAAGACATCTATCGGTTTTAGTCAGCTCTGAGTTTGCATCATCAAAATAGTAATCTGTCTGCAACTGCTCTTCTAAGAATTCGGCACCGACTTCGGCTAACTTACGCTCTATTTCTTGAAGCGAGTCAACCTTCAGCTTTGCTTCAATTTCGGTACACATCAGTTATATAGCAAATATGATTAGGTGATTATGCTTACTATTCTTGGCTTAACAACGATAATTTTCTTAGCCGACTTGCCGCCCATAGCGGCTTTTACCTTGGCGCTGATTAACGCTTCACTCTCAATCTGCTTTTCGTCGGCATCGGCGGAAACAACTATTCTGTCTTTTATCTTGCCGTTGACCTGCACCGCCAGTTCAATTTCTTTTTCCTTGATAAGCTCCCTGTCATATTCAGGCCACGGCTCGTAGGCCAAGCTATCAGTATGGCCCAGTTTCTCCCAGAGCTCTTCAGCAATATGAGGAGAGAATGGAGCAAGAATTAAAACGAATTTCTTAACGACCGATTTGGGCCTTACCGCTTGTTTGCTGAGGTGATTTACAAAAATCATCATCGCGCTTATTGCCGTATTAAAGCCGAAACTTTCGATATCATCACCGACTTTTTTTATCGTCTGATGTAACAATCTGAGTGTCGGCTCATCCGACCGCTCCCTTACGGTCGCGGCTCTGTTAATTACCGCCTCGCTGAGCTGGGCTGTATCTTCATCAACAATCATTCTCCAGGCCTTCTGTAAAAACCGATGCACGCCTTCGACGCCCTGCATATTCCACGGCTTTATTGCCTCCAGAGGCCCCATAAACATTTCGTAAAGCCGCATCGAATCGGCGCCATAACCAGCGATAACCTTATCGGGGTTGATTACATTGCCGCGGGACTTGCTCATCTTTTGGCCGTCTTCGCCGAGAATCATTCCCTGATTGACAAGCTTCTTAAACGGCTCTTTAGTGCTGGCATAGCCGAGGTCATAGAGCAACTTGTGCCAGAATCGCGAGTACAAAAGGTGGAGTACTGCGTGTTCAGCACCGCCGATATACAAATCAACAGGCATCCAGTATTTTTCCTTCTCGGGAGCCCAGCCTTGGCTGTTATTGTCCGGGTCAAGGTATCGCAAATAATACCAGCAGCTGCCGGCCCATTGAGGCATTGTGTTTGTTTCGCGTTTTGCTTTTGACCCATCGGCCAGCTCAACATTGACCCAATTGTCAATATTGGCTAACGGCGATTGCCCTGTCCCTGCAGGCTTATAGTTTTCAACTACAGGCAGCTCTAAGGGCAAATCTTCTTCCGTAAGCCCAACAACACCGCCATCTCCCGTATGCAAAATCGGGAACGGCTCACCCCAGTAACGCTGCCTGCTGAAAAGCCAGTCACGCAGCTTATAGTTCACAGCCTTGCTGCCAAGGCCTCTCTCAGCAAGCCAGTTTGTGATTTGCTCTTTGAACTCGGCTGTTGGCAGGCCGTTAAACTGACCACTGTTAATCGCCCTGCCGTCCCCTACAAAACACAACTCACCTTTCTTAACCAGCTCGGCTTGCTCACCATCCGGTGGCTCAACGACCGGAATGATAGGCAGGTTGAATTCTTTTGCGAATTCGAAATCCCTTTCATCGTGGCCGGGGACGGCCATAATCGCACCCGTGCCGTAGCTAATCAAAACATAATCACTTATCCAGATTGGTATCTTTTCGTTGTTTGCCGGATTTATTGCGTAAGCACCAATGGGTTCACCGGTTTTTTCTTTAGCTAAATCAGTTCTGTCCAAATCACTCTTACGCGCAGCCTCTTCACGATATTTTTGAACCTCTTGTTTTTTCTCCTGGCTGGTGATTTTGTCGACCAGAGGGTGCTCAGGCGCCAATACCATGTAGGTCGCACCGAACAAGGTATCCGGCCGAGTTGTAAATACCCAAATTTCAACGCCGGCGCCGTCTACCTTGAAATTGACTTCCGCTCCGACACTTTTGCCTATCCAATCGATTTGCAGTTTCTTTATCGATTCCGGCCAATCTACCTCAGCTAAATCTTCGAGCAGTCTTTCAGCGTATTCTGTTATTCGCAGCATCCACTGCCGCATCGGCTTTCTAAACACGGGATGTCCTCCGCGTTCACTAAGGCCGCCGACGACTTCCTCATTTGCCAGGACCGTCCCAAGTGCCGGGCACCAGTTGACGGCGACCTCAGCCTCATAAGCCAGTCGCCGGTCTCTTATGTACTTTTGCTTCTCGGCCGCACTCAACCCATCGGGAATCGGCAGCTGTTCAATTGGTTTGGCTTTTTGTTCGGCTTCGTCGAAGAAACTGTTGAAGAATTTCAGAAATATCCACTGTGTCCACTTGTAATAATTCGGGTCGGTGGTATTGACCTCGCGGTCCCAGTCATAGCTAAAGCCCAGCGACTTGATTTGCTTGCGGATATTATCTACGTTCTTTTTTGTTGTTGTTTTGGGGTCTGCGCCACTCTCAACAGCATACTGTTCTGCCGGCAAACCGAATGCGTCCCAGCCCATAGGGTGCAGGACATTGAAACCTTTCATTCGTTTATACCGGGCGACTATATCGCTTGCGGTATAACCCTCCGGATGGCCAACGTGCAAACCGGCAGCGCTGGGGTAGGGAAACATATCCAGCACATAATACTTAGGCCTGGAAGCATCGCAGTCTTTTGCCCTGAATGTCTTGTGCTCTTCCCAGAGCTGCTGCCATTTCTTCTCTATTGCATTGAAGTTGTAGCCGTCCTTTTTCACGTTCATCCGTCTTCTGCCTCCTTGAAGGCTAACCTCGAAACTCAATGGCCTGCGCCTGGGCAAGTGTTATCGCTGCATCCGTGACAGCGTTTTGAGTCACCTACCTTAACTCCGGGCGCGAATACTGAGAATTGTTTCTCCAGCTTTTTACTGCCGCAGTATACGCAGGTTCTGCTTGACCTGCTGGAGAAGCTCTCCAGAAACTCATTTATTCTGCCGCACTTACCGCATTTATACTCATAAATAGGCATAGAAAATACAAATCAGCAAAAAATCGCCGAGCCTGGATTCGAGCCTCCCATCTCCACATCTGAGCACAAGCAATTGTTATTTCACAACTTACGCAAATCCCTAAGTTATGTTATCATTTCGGTCGTTTTATAAGTCTTCGTCACACGATAAAATAAATATTAAGGAAAATCCACTAAAATCCGTTGGCTGTTGACTATAGCAAACTCTGGTAAGCTATTTTAACAGTCATAGTCTGGTCAATCACGCTCCTCTTCGACAGTTTGTGGGCGCAAACGTCGTTTATATACAAGTTCTAAAGGAAATTTTCTCGGCTGACATCTTCAAGAGAGTGGTTTTAATACTACTCTGGATTTTTCAACAAGATCCTGCTGTCTGCTACCACGCAGCCTTGTCCTTCGGGATATACAATCAGTGGATTGATATCCAGCTCGGCGATTTCAGGGTGTTCACTGAGCATCTGAGACAGGCGAAGAATGCAATCCTTAATGCTGTCGATGTCGCAAGGAGGCGCTCCTCGGACTCCCTTGAGAACACCGTATGCCTTGATGCTCCGTATCATTATCTCTGCGCTAATCTCCCACATGGGAGCCAGCCGGAAAGTAACGTCCTTCATGGCCTCAACGAATGTTCCCCCAAGGCCAAACATGCAGATTGGCCCAAACTTGGGGTCCCTGACGCCGCCGAGGATGATCTCCACCCCACGCCTGGCCATCCTCTCTATGATGACACCATCGATTTTAGCTTTGGGTTTAAACTTCTTTACATTATCAATGATTTCTTGATATGCCTTTCGTACTTCCTCCTTGGTCTTAATTTTCAACCGAACTCCTCCCACATCAAATTTGTGGACAACGTCCGGGGAAGAAATCTTCATAGCTGCCGGAAAAATGATCTGCTCCGCCGCCTCATCTACCTGGGACACATCTTTAATCAGAATACTCTTTAAAACCGGAAACCCGTAACACTGCAAGATTTCATTCGCCTCTTTTTCAGACATGTAATATCTATCTTTATCGGCAAGTTTCTTTTTTATGACTGCAGTGGCGGTATCTCGGTCAGCAGCTACTCTTCGCACCTCTCTCCTGTCGAGACTCAGCAGGTTAGCATAGAAAGCCATCGCTGCCATTGACCTGACTGCCGCTTCAGGAAAAGCATAATTTGGGATGCCGTGCTTTTCCAGATATTTGACGCCCTCGGAAACATCGACAATACCCATGAATGAGCAGAGCACCGGCTTGTCAATATCCTTCGCCACGCGTGGGACAATCTGTGCCGTCTCCAGAATGTCAATCATGGCCTGAGGGCTGAGTATCACAATGGCGCCATCTACGTTCTCGTCCACGAGAATATGACGAATAGCGGCTTCGTAACGCTCGTGGGTCGCATCTCCAATCACATCCACAGGATTTTCGATACTGGCAGTCGGCGGAAGCTCTTGTTTCAGTTTCTGTTTTGTTTCTTCCGATAGAGTGGCAATTTTCAGGTTGTGCCGAATGGCGGCATCGGTAGCCATTATCCCCGGCCCTCCGGCATTGGTGACAATGGCGATGCGGTTACCCTTAGGTATCGGCTGTTTGGAGAAAGCAATGGCACGGTTGAAAAGTTCATTGACACCCTCCACCCTGAGGATGCCGCTCTGATAAAAGAGGGCATCGTAGGCGCTGTCGGACCCGACCAGAGCACCAGTGTGAGATGCAGCGGCACGGGCACCCTCGGCAGAACGACCGGACTTGACGGCGAGCATAGGCTTGTGGGCCTGCCACGTAATCTCCCTTGCGGTCTCAAGAAACTCCCGACCGTTGGTAATGTCCTCCAGATACATAAGAATTACGTCCGTATCCGGGTCATCTCTGAGATAACGCAGCAGGTCTATCTCGCTTACATCGGCTTTGTTCCCGAAGCTGACGAATTTGGAGAATCCAACGTCCCTGCCTTCTGCATAATCGAGAACCGCAGTACAAAGGGCCCCGGACTGCGAAATGAAGGCAATGTTTCCGGCTTTCGGCATCTTCGTTGCGAAACTGGCATTCATCCGAACATTCTCACTGTTATTGATGACTCCGAGGCAGTTGGGCCCCACCAGGCAGATGTCGTATTTCGCAACCACTTGCTTCACACAATTCTCCAGCTCTACGCCGTGACCCCCTACTTCCTTAAAACCGGCAGAAATGACAATGGCCCCTTTGACCTGCTTTTGGCCGGCCTCTTCCAGTATAGAGCAAACAATTTCGGCAGGAACAATAACGACCGCCAGGTCCACTTCGTCAGGAATATCCGCCAGCTTTGGATAGGCCTTTACGCTATGAACGGATTTCGCCTTGGGATTCACCGGATAAAGCACCCCCTGAAACCCCGCACCGAGGATATTGCGAAACACAGCAAGTCCTACGCTGCCAGGCCGGTTGGTCGCTCCCACCACGGCGATTGACGTGGGATTCATAATCGATTCAATACTTTTCGTCATAGCACTGTCACATTCATAGTGTTGAGTTTTGAAAAAGTCAATAAAAAATTTAGAGGCCGTGAAGCGAAAAGACATTCGCCTTGACCGCTTCTATCGTGGCTTCTATCGCACGTGTTACTGTATCGCGCTGCTGGCTGCTCACCGCCAATTCCTTATCGCGTTCGCCTTCCCCACCACAGAGAACGCTCCAGGCAAGTGCCCAGGCTCTTACGGTATTATCGACATTGTATCCACCGCCACCGGTTGCAAGGATAGGTTTATCAAGACTTATCAGATAGTTTAGGATGTCAGCATAAACATTATTAGTCAAATATAGATGTGCAAGAGGGTCGCCTGCGAGGGCATCAGCCCCCAGCTCAAAAACAATTACGTCAGGATTGAAGGCCTCAATTAACGGCGGAGCTATAGTTTCAAATGCCTTCATATACGCCTCGTCATACGTGCCAACCGGAAGAGGGACATTTACACAGTAGCCCTTTGCTTCGCCGGTGCCGATTTCATCTTCGAATCCTGTTCCGGGAAATAGCAGCCTTGGGTTCTCGTGGAATGATATAGTCATCACATCGCAGCGCTCGTAAAATGCGTACGCAACCCCGTCACCGTGATGAACGTCCACATCGAGGTATAATACCCGCCTTCCTTTTTCTGCCAACATCATACAGGCAAGGGCCACATCATTGATATAGCAAAATCCGGATGCCCGTTCGGGTCCTGCGTGATGAAACCCGCCTGATGGATTAAATGCCACATCAGCCGAATCTGAGAGAATCAGATTTGCAGCGGTGAGTGTGCCTCCGGCAGCCAGAACCGCGTAATCATATAGTCCCTCGAAGACGGGACAATCCTGTGTCCCAAGTCCCATATTGAATGCTTCAGCGTCCCAATGTCCCTCACTGGCGGTTTTTAGAGCGTGCAGATAACGGGCCGAGTGGAATTTCTTTAGTACGATTCTTTCGGCGGGAGCAGGTGCCACTTCGCTTCTATCGGCACCTGAGAGCAGCCCCATTGAGTTAACAATCTCTCGGGTTTTCCGGGCCCGGATTGTATTAAACGGATGCTCCGGCGGATAACTGCGCTTCTCCAACTCCGGCGAATAAATAAAAACGGCTTTCCTCATTATCATATTTGAATTATAATACCGGTGCTCCTCTACTTCAAGCTATTTAGTCATTGGAATGTGCTGTAGGGTAGCAATCATGCTGCTGGGGGTGCATCGAATGTCAAAGACTACGCAAATTGGCAGCTTCCCATAGACGGGACCTATAACCACAACAGCTCTTTTTCAAGTTCACAGATTTTGTCTCTCATACTCTGTACCGGACAAATGAAATCGCCACCCCACTTTATTCCTTTTTGGACACGCATTCAAATCGAGGGTCTGTGTCCTCGTCAATCACAGTGGCTTTCCATACACGCAGCGGCAGGTTTGGTGTGCTGGCAAGGATGACCGAGAAGTAGAGGTGACTATCCATGTAATCGTCTAACGTGATAAAGATATAATGACCTAGTGGTCTGTAACACGATAAATGCGTGGTGGTTACTGGAAGTTGCTCTGAGCCATCCCCAAGCTCGTCCCGATTTTTCGGGACTCACTTGAGGCTGCCACCCATCAAATTAGATGTTACAGAACACTAGGGTAGAGGGAAATAACCGGCGGGCGGCATTTGCTATCCGCTCGAGGCTCCAGTTTTCCGCGAGGATGGTATTCTCATCGAAGAAGATTGTTTGTTCTGGTAGTGCGGGCATATTCGCTTCCTTTCAATGCAAGGGTTTTTGTAATAGAATTAAGTTTTCCAAGCTAAGGTTTTGATAATCGTAAACAGGCCCAAAAACAGGGTAAGTATGGCAATAGCAATTTTTAGCTTTTTTGTACTTATCCACTTTACACTTTTGGCAGTAAGCGGGACTGAAGCTATTGCGCCGACAATAATCCAAGGAGCTAATTTCCAAGAAATTTGGCTTTTTGAGATAAGGATATAAACGGTCACCCCTACGAAGCAGGTTAAGCCCTCAGCCAAGGAAGTAATTCCTACGGCGCTTTTGCTTTCTACCCCGGATAATATTTGACCCCCAGTTACAACTGGCCCATAACCTCCGCCGCTCATACCTTTGTTAAAGGAAGCGATTAGTCCCAAAAAAGCAATTTTCTTCCAGGAGAATTTGAATTCTTTATTAAGACAAGCGAGTATAATTATTCCCATTGCCAAAACAAGGCAGCCGATGTAAAGATTTAGCCATAGTTTGGGAATGCTCACCGCAATGATAACTGCCACAATTACGCCCACGATGCCGCATGCTGCCAGTAATAAAGCAACTTTCAAATGCTTTGGAATTATTTTTCTAACACTCTTAATATAACCCAGGGACTTTAGCGTATTTGTAATTTTTAATACGTCTGCTGTTTCGGGTTTGAAATTTACATTGCCTTCACAATGGTGAAAAATTGCCGCTAACAGTCCAGTTATTAGCTCGGATAATAAGACTGCTGGCACAATTTCCATTGGGGAAAAACCCATAAGTAAAAACACTGGAGTTAACGTTGTACCGTATCCCATACCGAGCGTGGAGTCCATATATTCGCACAAAAATGCGAGGACTACTGTTATTGCAATCCGCCAGGATTCTAAGGCCATCTTCCTCTTTCCCTGTTAGCTCTTGACCAAATCTCACGGTCAGCGCTATTCGGACCGCAGGAATAGACGCCACAGCTCCTGCAAGAGACGCTTTACCATTGTTAAGATTCGTTTCGAATTACACATAGACTCAAGTCACCTCTCACAGCGCTTCCGCCCTTCATGGATTCTTATGTGCTAACTCTTCCAACCTATATTCTTTGAAATATTCCCAGGGCGGCATCACATCATAGAAAAAGTGTTTTTCTAATTCTGGTTGTACCCTGTGAACTAAATTCAAGTATTCGTCTAAGATTTTTTCCTCTAATATTTTTAAGTTAGCTTCCATTTTTTGCTCCACCTAACATCAGGGTCCAACTGGATTTTCCAAGCATCAACTGTGTTTTTCAAAAGCATGGCCGTCGTTACGGGTCCTACACCTCCTGGGACGGGTGTAATCAGAGAAGCTTTTTCTTTTGCTTCTTCAAAGACAACATCGCCAACAATTTTGCCTTCAACCCGATTTATCCCTACGTCAATCACTATTGCTCCTTCTTTAATCATGTCTCCTTTGATTAAACCAGGTTTACCTACGGCCACGATCAGTATCTCAGCTCTTCTTGTATGTGCAGCCAAATTTCGAGTAGCAATGTGACAAACAGTCGTAGTAGCTGAGTCAAAGGGGGAAGATAAGAGAAGAAGAGCTAAGGGCTTGCCTACAAGTGAGCTATGACCTACAAGGGTTACTTGTTTGCCTTTGATGGCAGTACCAGTGCTTTTAATTAATTCCATCACTGCTAAAGCGGTACAGGGGACAAGTCCTGGCCAGCCATACATTAGCAATCCCATATTTTGTGGGTTCACACCTTCTACATCTTTTGAAGGGTCGATCGCTTCTTGTACCTTTTCAGCATCTATCTGTTCAGGTAAAGGCATCTGAAGGATAATCCCAGTTATTTTGCTATCTTGATTCTTTTCTTTGATAAACTGAATAAGTTCCTCCTGACTAACTCCCTGCGGTAGTTGCTGAGCTTGGTAATTGATACCAACCTCTTCACAACCCTTCTTCTGGCTTTTCAAATAAGCTGCCGAAGCAGGATTTGCTCCCACTTGAACTGCTAAAAGAGAAGGAAAAGATTTGTGTTTCTCCTTCAACTTGACTATCTCTCTCTTTACTTCTTTTTTCACCCTTGCAGCCACCGCTTTGCCATCGATTAATTGCGCTGCTATCTTCTTCTCATTGATTAATTCTGTTGCCGCTTTTTGCTCATCGTTTAATTGTGTTGTCATTTTTTTCTCCTTGAATTTATTTTTTCTCCCATTTCAATAGTTCAGTTACTTTTCCTAAGGTCCCCCCTCCTTTAATTTCTTTTCTTATACGATTTTCTTTTTCCAAAACATCCATTGCTCGGTTAGTAAACTCTACCGCTTTTTTATGAGGTATAATTATCACTCCATCACCATCACCAATAATCCAATCCCGAGGGGAAACTTTTGTTTCACTAATATTCACCGGTACACCAATTTCCCCAAATCCTTTAGGTTCACCAGCGGTAGGAGTAATAATCTTAGCGAAGGCGGGAAACTTCATTCGACGAATTTCTGTTACATCCCGAACCGCACCGTCTATTACCACGCCAGCCAAATTCTTTTCTTGTGCACTATGGCTGGCTAATTCTCCCCATACCGCCGGACCTGCTCCGCCTGCGTCGATTACAATTACATCTCCTGCCTCAGCGCGGTCAATTGCTTCCACCGGTTTAGCCCAATCACCCGGATAAGTCCTCACAGTAACCGCTTGGCCAATCATTTTTGTTCCCGATGTAATAGAAAAAATTCCTCTCAATGCTTCTTGACGGTGCATAGCATCGGAGATATTCGCCGTTGAAACTTTCTCCAATATCTCTCGAATATTTTCATCAGTAACTCTTTTGAAAAGTTTAGTCCTTATACTGATTTTTTGGTCAATGGCTTTCTTTATTTCTCGAGTCGCTCTCCTCGCATCTTCAGACTTGGTTATCGCTCCACCGACGATAATTATATCTGCTCCTGCTTCTACAGCCTTGCACGCATTTTCCGAATTTATTCCACCAGCTACAGCAACAGGGATACTCACTTCTTGAGTAACCCGGCTAACTTTCTCAAAAGATATTTTCCCCTGCATTTGCTCATCAATTGAAGTATGCAGTCCTAAATAATCACTTCCTATTTGCTCGATTTCTTTAGCTCTTTTTAAAAATTCAGGTACTTCCAAAAGGTCCACCATTATTTTTGCACCATAGTGCTCACCAGCTTGAATACACTCCATAACGGTAGAGTTGGCCGCTACACCTAATACGGCAACGATGTCTGCTCCTGCTTTCGCAGCTGATTCTACCTCAATCCTTCCCACATCCATTGTTTTCATATCAGCCACAATAGTATGATGAGGAAATTTTTTTCTTAACTCTCGTACACAATCCAGTCCAACACTTTTGATTAAAGGCGTGCCTGCTTCCAACCAATCCGCTCCACCATTAACTGCTTCTTCAGCTAACTTGCTCGCACGAGTCAACTCGACAAAGTCTAAAGCTACTTGCAATATTGGTTTCATCTTTCGCCTATTATTTGTAAGATAACTTCTCTTTTCCGAGGACGATTATCAAAATCGATAAAAACGATTTGTTGCCATTTACCTAACTGTAAAGTAGCGTTTTCAAATGGAATACTTAAGGAAGCACCTATTAAAGAAGCGCGAATATGAGAATGGGCATTTTTGTCTTTATGAGTTGCATTATGGAGATATTCTATTTCCTCAGGGGCAATGCGTCGAAAGGTCTGCTGGAGGTCGCCTATTAATCCGGGTTCATATTCCATCGTGGTCAATCCGCCAGTAGCTCCCGGAATAAACAAATTTACGAACCCTGAATTTAAATTGGTACCTTTAAGATATTTCTTTACTTCATCAGTTAGGTTAGTAATTTCACTATTTCCCTGAGTAGAAAAGTGCATTTTTCTGGTAACAAATCTCATTATTCTCTGTCTTTTAACCAGCTCTCCGTGTAATCATCTATCGAAAGGTAATCTTCATCACAGATATCGCAATGACGCAGATCGGCAGTCCTAAAACCGTTATTTACTCTTTTATCGACACGCATTCAAACTGAGGGTCTTTGTCTTCGTCGATCACTGTGGCTTTCCATACACGCAGCGGTACGTTTGGTGTGGAGACGAGCGTGACCAAGAAGAAGAGGTGACTGTCCATGAAGTCCTCTAACTTGATAAAGATATGATAACCTGGGCCGGAGGGAAGTAACCGGCGAGCAGCATTTGCTATCAGTTCGAGGCTCCACCTATCCGCGATGAGTGTGCTTTCATCGAAGAAAATCCCATGTTCTGGCAATGACTGCGGTAGTGAAGACATATTTGGTTCCTTTCAATTCAAGGGTTTGTGTAATAAAATCCATTTTTAAAATTAAGGTTTTGATAATTGTAAAAAGTTCTAAGAATATAATTCTAAAGCTTCACCCTTTAATTTGACCGTACACAGACATAGAATTTATTAACACTCTACACTAAATCCGAGAGTTTTATGGATTCGAGCTTGTTTGAAACATAGTCCCGTATTTCTTTGAATACCTTCATTACATTTTTTTCCTTTGACAGAAGAGTGGACGAGAAAAAGTACTTACTTACCGACTCTGTCGGTGCTAACGCACCATCCATTAATCTTATTATCTCTGCGATACTTATTTTTGACGCTGGCTTTGCTAATTTGTACCCACCGCTTGCACCTCTTCGAGTCTTTATGTAGCGGCTTTGCCTTAGGATTGAGAGCAGAAGCTCCATATATTTCTTGGGAACGTCACACTTTGAGCAAATCTCTTCTATTTTTATAAAACCTTTGTTCTCGTTGCGGGTAATGTAGATTAGTGCCAGCAATGAGTATTCACTTTTTGTAGTTAGCTTCATCGTAATTTCCTTTTCTATCTTGTCTATAGACATTATATACAAGAATCTTCCCTTAGTCAAGATAAATTTCAAAAATTTTCTGTCTTGACCTATACCCGTAAAAGCTCATTTCTTGAGTTTTTTTGCCCAACGACCAAAAATTACTCTAACCACCCATGAAATAAGAACTTACAAAAATTCTCCCACTCTGCCAAAAACCAACTGTCTTTGTCCATCCTCTGCCCAAGGGAGTCTACGGATAACCATAATGCCTCTCTGTAGCCTGAAATGGGCGGAGTATTTGCTATACAGAAAAATATAAAGAACCAGGAAGTGCACAGATGAAAATCAAAAAACAAGATGACAAATAACAATTCAAAAAGAATGGGGAAAAACCCGGATTATGATACTTATTTTCTCTGTGGCTAAATTCTTTTCTTATTTCCTCAGGGCCGGTATGTCCGGCTCGATGTGAACGGTAATATTGACCGGTCGGTTTATCTGCTCGTGCAGGGCATTTTCCAGACTTTCAGCTATTTCGTGGGCGGCGGCTACGCTCAAATCCGGGTCGACAAGAATGTGAAGGTCGAGAAAAACTTCTCTGCCGACCGTCCGGCTTCGCAGCTTGTGCCATTGGTGTACTGAAGGCTCGGTGTTGATTATTTGTTTTATTCGCTCAATCGTATCCGCATCTACTGCCGCCTCGGTAAGTTCACGTAAACAGTCCCCCATTATCCGCACACCAACCAGAACCACCATC
>JAUXAB010000015.1 GCA_030615025.1 Phycisphaerae bacterium
AGAAGAAATGTAATTATCCAGGAAAATCAAATCAGAAGCCTCCAGAATGCCCTCGAAGCCAAGAAGGAAGAGATTCAACTAACCAAGATCCAGTCCGATCGCCTCGAATTGGAGCTCAAGGCCAGAGATGAACAAATAGCCAGGTTAAGGGCCTCGCTCAACACCGCAAAAACAAATAAAGAATATGCCGCACTTCTCACACAGCTCAATACAACCAAAGCCGACAATTCCAAAAACGAAACCCAGATTCTGGAGTTACTGAAAGACATCGAGACCGACGAGGCTGAGTGCGAAAGAATACAAAACCAGATAGAGGAGCAAATACAGACGCTTGAGCAGACTCGAAAGGAAACTGAGCTCCTGGCGACCAAATACGAGGCCGAAATCGAGGAAATCCAGATTGAATGGAATCAGGCTGCCCAGGCTATACCGACCGACCCATTGCAAGTTTTCAAACGTGTCGCCGAAACATACGATGGCGAAGCACTCGCGGTGGTTGAGCAGCAGGGGGGAAAAACGGAAACCTACACCTGTGGCGGATGCTTTATGGGCATCACCGCTGAGTCCGTCAATTTGCTTATGACTAAGGATGATATTATCCGCTGTCCCAACTGCACAAGAATACTTGTGCTTGGAGGCGAAAGGCATATTTGACAATCGAGCCCCGTTAGAGGGACCCCGCTTTGCGGGAACCCAAATTCTACAATGGGGCAAAATGTGATAGAAAAAGGAAAGATTTCTAACGGGACGAGCATCGAAATACGAGATGCCAGATACGAGATATGAAGTAATCGCTTACACAGATGGTGCCAGTAGAGGCAACCCAGGCCCAGCCGCTGCCGGGTTCATACTGACCGATTCAGCCGGGACTCAATTACAGGCAAAAGCCTTCTTCATCGGCCGCACTACAAACAACGTAGCCGAATACACCGGAATCGTAAAAGCCCTCGAAGCCGTAAAACAGATTGGTGCTAAACAGCTAATTGTCTTCAGTGACAGCGAGCTGCTTGTCAGACAGATTAACGGCGAATACAAAGTAAAAAGCGAGCAAATCAGGCCTCTTTTCCAGCAAGCCGTCAAGATGCTCGGTGAATTCGAAAACTGGAAGGTTCAACACATTGCCAGAGAGGAAAACAAAGAAACCGACAAACTCGTAAACCAGGCATTAAATCTCGAACAGGATGTCGTCCGCAGGGTGCCGCCGAAAGGCGTCCCCAAGCGGACTTACGGCAAAGGCAAACCGGCGCCAGCCGCACAAAATAAAAAACCCATTCGGCTCGGCGTGCTGATCAGCGGCGGCGGTACAACGTTGATGAATATCCTCGAATATATTAAGCAGGGCCGGCTAAATGCCGAAGTTGCCATCGTAATAAGTTCACGCTCAACTGTAGCCGGCGTCGAAAGGGCAAAGAACACCGGACTCAACGTAAAAATCATCCGCAAAAAAGACTTCCCTGGCGTTGATGAATTTAGCAAACGAATCGAGGAAGAGCTTGCCGCTGCGAACGTTGACCTCGTCGTCCAGGGCGGGTGGCTCTGCCTTTGGAAAATACCCACTCGATACGAAAACCGCGTCATGAACATACATCCCGCCTTGCTGCCGAGTTTCGGCGGACAAGGTATGTGGGGACATCGCGTCCACGAGGCGGTTCTTGCAGCAGGATGCAAAATAACCGGCTGCACTGTGCACTTCTGCACAAACGAATATGACAAAGGACCAATAATTGTCCAGCGAGCCTGTGAGGTCAAGGAGGCAGACACCCCAGAAACCCTCGCTGCCAGGGTCTTTGAGCAGGAGTGTATCGCATATCCACAGGCTATAAGACTGTTCGCAGAAGGTAAATTGAATGTTCAAGAGGGCAAAGTAGAAATTAAACGGTAATTGGTTAAATAGTTAAACAGTTACGATTCATCAATTACCAGTTACTATTCACCAGTTACCAATTACCAGTTACCAATTACCAGTTACCAATTACCAGTTACCAATAATGAACAGACGGCAAAAGATCATATTGAGAGATTTTGTGACCGTCGTGGTCATTACGGCTATTGCAGTCGTGGCAATGATTAACTTCAGGGATTGGGTGAACCACTCAGAAGCTATGCGGGCAATGGAGGATCTCCGCCAAAGAATCAAACAGTACCGGGATGAGCACGGTTCAGTGCCCCACAAAACCTGGGTCGATAGTCAGAGGGAAAATCTGCCAGGGAACGTTCGGCTCGGGAACTTGCAGTATAGAGCCAGGTGGATCGACTTTGAATCAACCCCGGATGAGATATTGGCTTACACCGAAAGAAATTACCGTTCATTATTAATCGGCGGTGGCTATATCGTATTAAGGCTCGATGGCCGTGTAGAGTGGATGGGCAAGAAAGAATTCAAAACGCTTTTAGCACAACAGCAAAGCCCGGAAGAAATTCAAATGCTGCAGAAGTAGCGGTAAACGTAAAGCCAGATACGAAATACACCCTTGTTATTGTGATTGTACGATGGGTTGTTTGCTTTCCTCCGGCTTCTTTACTGAAAAGCCGACAAATTTCAGGTGCTCTTCGTCCTGCACGTCAATCTTTATAAGGTTTTTGTCTTTGAATTTACCTACCAGGACAGCTTCTGAAAGTGGGTCTTCTATGTAGTGCTCGATTGCTCTTCGCAGAGGCCTTGCCCCGAATTCAGGGTTGTAACCTTTGTCGATGAGAAATTCCTTAGCCCGCTCGGCCAACTCCAGCTTCAAGCCGTGTTCCATCAGCCGCTTGAACACCTTCGCAAGCTCGTAATCAACGATAATTTGCAAATCTTCTCTTGTTAGTGCCCTGAAGACTATCGTGTCATCAACTCGGTTCAAGAACTCCGGCCTGAACTGCCGCTCCACTTCTTTCTGCAGCATCTCTTTCATTTTCTCATAATTGGCCTGAGGGCTCTTTTTCCCAAAGCCGAATCCTGCTTGGTTCTTAATCAGGTCGGCCCCGAGATTGCTGGTCATAATTAGAATGACATTTTTGAAATCGACGCTTCGCCCAAAAGCGTCGGTCAACCTGCCCTCGTCCATAATCTGCAGAAGTATATTGTAAACGTCCGGATGTGCCTTTTCTATTTCGTCGAGCAGCAGCACAGCGTAAGGTCTGCGTCTAATCCTTTCGGTCAATTGTCCTCCCTCTTCATATCCCACATAGCCGGGAGGCGCCCCGACCAATCGGCTGACATTGTGCTTCTCCATAAATTCGCTCATATCTAATCGAATAAGCGCACTTTTGTTGCTGAACATAAACTCAGCGATAGCTTGTGCCAGCAGTGTCTTTCCCACACCGCTGGGCCCAAGGAATATAAAGCAACCCATCGGGCGATTCGGGTCTTTCATACCGCTTCGGCTCCGCCGCACCGCTTTGGCAACGGCACTGATTGCCTCCTCCTGTGAGACAACCGTTTTATGCAGCTCGGCTTCCAGCTCCAAAAGTCTCTGGGTCTCTTTCTTCTCCAGTCTCGTCAGCGGAACACCCGTCATATTGCTGACGACCTCCGCAATAATCTCGGTATCCACTTCCCCGGTTTTCTCTTTATTCTCATCGTACCATTTTTTCTGTAGTTGCGTCTTCTCATCCAGAAGCTTTTGGGCCTCGTCTCTCAGTGCCGCCGCCTGCTCATAGTTGGCGTTTTTAACCGCCTCATCTTTTTCTTTTTGCAGTTTTTCAATCTTTCCTTCCATCTGCGCCAAATCCAGCGGAGGAGTCATATTCTTAAGTCGAACCCTCGCACCCGCTTCATCGACCACATCTATCGCCTTGTCAGGCAGGCACCTGCCGGCGATGTATCTGGTTGATAGCTCCACCGCTTGATAAAGCGCCTCGTCGGTAAACCGCACTTTGTGGTGCGCCTCATAGCGGTCCTGAAGTCCTCTAAGAATATCCAGGGTCTCATCCTTTGTAGGTGGTTCAACAATTATCGTCTGGAACCGTCTCTCGAGCGCACCGTCTTTCTCAATATGCTTTCTATACTCGTCCAGAGTGGTAGCCCCGATACATTGCACTTCACCTCTGGCAAGTGCGGGCTTTAGCACGTTTGAAGCATCGATAGCCCCCTCAGCCCCGCCTGCTCCCACCAGCGTATGCAGCTCATCGATGAATAAAACAACGTTCTTTGCTCTTCTAACCTCGTTGATGACCGCCTTGATTCGCTCTTCGAATTGCCCGCGATATTTTGTACCGGCAACCATCATCGCCAGATCAAGCACCACAATTCGTTTGTCCTTTAGCAGTTCCGGTACCTGCTTGTTGACTATCTGCTGGCTGAGCCCCTCCACGATGGCTGTTTTACCGACGCCTGCTTCACCTAATAGCACCGGATTGTTTTTCGTACGTCTGCACAGTATTTGCAGCAGTCGCTCAATCTCCCTCTTTCTTCCGATTACCGGGTCAAGCTCGTCATTGCGTGCTAATTCCGTAAGGTCTCTGCCGAAGCTGTCCAGTGCAGGGGTCTTACTCTTTGGCTTTCGCCCTATTGCCGGACCCATCTTCATACCAAGGCCGGCAGGACCGTCATCCACTCCCGCTCCAAGTAAATTTAAGACCTCCTGCCGAACCTCCTCGAGCTTCAAGCCCAGATTCATAAGAACCTGAGCCGCTATCCCTTCGGTCTCTCGCAGCATCCCCAGCAGGATATGTTCGGTCCCGACATAATTATGGTTAAGCGACCTGGCCTCCTCGATGGCGTACTCAATAACCTTCTTGGCTCGTGGCGTCTGCGGCAGTTTCCCCATCGTAACCATATCCGGCCCGCTCTTGACCAGTTTTTCCACCTCCAGCCGCAGCTTCTTTATATCCACATCCAGGTTCTTCAGAACCGTAGCACCCACTCCGCTGCCCTCTTTAACCAGGCCCAGCAGGATGTGCTCGGTTCCTATATATTCGTGGTTAAATCGCTGTGCCTCTTGGTTGGCCAGCGCCATAACCTTACGTGCACGGTCTGTAAAACGCTCAAACATCTTTTACCCCAAAATATTATTCGGTTTTAATCAATTATCAATATCGAAGATCCGGCTCTGACGGAATCAATTATCATTATATCATACTCAGCCCATTTGTCAAACAATCAAAACACACCAAATCCTGCTTTTTAGGACTGGGAGCGACTATTCTTTAATATGCCTAAAATTAAGATGGTGTTTGTTTCTCCCACTAACGTTTTTTCTTTAATCTTAATTTTATCGACAAAAAGCACTGCCCCCGTTAGAGACTTTTCCCTTTGGGTCCCCCAATCCGCATTTTTGGCACCCCAAAGACCCCCCTATCCAGAATCCGCCGTTTTGGCGAAAAACACAGAAGCTCTCTCAAAACTTCTGGAAAAGACCCAGCTGATTTGGTACAATCTCATAAGATTTTGACCCCGTTAGAAGTCAGCAATGGTGGCTTGGACCGCGAGATTGGCTCGTACCGTAGATGGGGTTACTTCTAATGGGGTTAACCGGTCGCCACACTTTTGTCAGTAGGAGAAAAAATGAGAAGACTAAGAAGAGCCCATCAAAAACACGCCAGAGAGCAAGCTAAACGGCGTAAAAAGTTCAAACAGCGGGCCCTCGCCGTCGGCACTGCCGCTGCAATTACATTAGGAACAGCGGCGGGTCTGAGCAAAGCTCTTGCACATACGCCGGACCCTCACGAATTGCCCGTCAGTCAGGATGCGGACGCCGATTTGCTTACTGATACTGAGGAAGTTACGCTCGGCTATTGTCCGTTCAATCCCGACCAGAATCGTAACGAAATACCGGATGGAGTAGATTTGGCTAAACGCTGCAGCACTGCTATCGAGCAGCTGCCCTGGCAGAATGAAGCTGACCCGGAGGAGACATATAAATGGTGGGCGCCCCAGTACGGCTTGCATACCTGTGACATCTGTGGAGCGACAATGGCTATGGGATCAGGGGGCGTAGTAAATCCGCGACTGGGTATAAGCGTTGATTTTCCATTTCGCTTGACTCTACATTTTATGGAGCACGGCTCATTCAGTTACCTCGGATACTATGGTACTGAGCCGGTGGAAGGAAGGGTTGATATTCCTCTGCTCGTGCAAGCCCTTGAGTTATCGTTGCCTTTTGATCCCAACGCCCATCAATTGCCGGTAGCTAAAGATGCAGATGCAGATTTACTCGCAAACAAAGAGGAATTTGCCATCGGCTATCAACCTTTCGATGATGACCAAAACAAAAATGAAATACCCGATGGCGTCGAACTCGCCAAACGCAGCGCCGAAGTTATCGACCAGTTGCCGCAGATAGGCCCAGAGGACCCACCCCCGAACGGAACTTATAAAGTCGAACACCAGGCGCGGGGGAATGAAAACTGTTGCATTTGCGGAATACCGATAAATATGGGAACTATGGAAATTATCAATCCGCCACTGGGGTTGCGTGTTGAGTTTCCCATTTTGTCTTTGCATTATATGGGCCACGGCTCTTTCAGTTACGATGGCACTACCAATACCGGCAGGACCAATGTGCCGCTGCTGCTGAGAACGCTGGAACTGCGTTTTCCTTACTACCCCGACGACCATCAATTGCCGGTAGATGGAAACGACCTTGACGGGGACCTTTTGACAAACGGCGAAGAACTGGCGGCAGGCTATAACCTTTACGACCCCGACCAGGACCAGGACCTTACCCCCGATGGTATTGAGCTTGCCAGGCAATGTGGCGAGGTAATCGATGCCTTGCCGGTGCACGACCCTTACGACGGTAATCCTGCCCCAGAGCAAACGTACAAAATAAATTGCTTCCTGAAGGGTCTTGAGCAGTGCGGTATATGTGGCGCAATGCGCAATATGGGTTCCTGGCTGGTTGTAAATCCCAAGATCGAGCTATCTATTAGAGTACCCGATATCGTCTGCCACTACATAGAGCACGGCTCTTTCAGCTATGCTGGTGATGTCCACGGAAGAGGTAGAATTGATGTCCCGCTTTTAGTAAAAATTCTGGAAATGCCTCGTCGCTGCGGCGATTTGGGGACAATATATCTACCCGGTGATTTGAACCAGGATTGCGAAGTCAATTTCAAGGACTTCGCAGAGTTTACCGACAAATGGCTGGACTCGAATGACCCGAACCAGAACGCAAGTGGCAAACCATAAATGCAAAGTGGTGCGAATTTGGATTTTCAGTCGCAAGAACTAAGACAGTGCGTCAGGAAACTGAAAGAGATTGACTTTGAGCTGGCATACCTTGCCCTGCTTACCTGCCAGGGACTCAAGCCGTCAAGCCGATGGGAAAAGCCTTTAGACGACCACGGCCTTGAATTGCTGCAGCAAATGGGCTTGCTTACGAAACAAATCCAGCGAACGGTCAAGACCGGCAAGCTGGTTTCAGAAACTATTTTCAGCATATCGCCCGGCTACATTCAACTCTATGAAAAACAGTTTGCCGGCAAACCGATAGACAAATCTGCTGCGACAGTGCGTTTTGAAGGTTTTTTATTTGGTTTTCCGCCCTGCTGTGTGGACGAATATATCCGGCACCCTTATATCAAAAATGCCCTCCCCCCTCAGCACCAGAAGATTTTATTTCATTGGGCCTGCAAGGATTGCAAAATCACCCCTACTTTTTTATCAGAATACCGCCGAATACACGAGTATGTGGAAAAATGCTGAATGTGGTAAAATTCTCTTTTGTGGTATTTGTCGTGCGTGATGCGTGTCGCGGGAACAGAAAGACCCAGTACAAATTTGTCTTAGTCCTCTTTTTCCTCAAGCAGCTTTCTGAGGTAATTATTTTCCCGCCGTGTCGCTTCTAAGTCGAAGAGTTGATATTTAATACATACCCGCAGATAATCCAGTGATTCCTGCAGATTATCGACGCTTTTTTGAAGTCGCTTACGCTTGTCTTGTGCTTGTTTGGCGAGTGTAGCCAATTTTCTATACTGGGGGTTGGACATCCCCCCAAATTCTTTCACCAGCTCCTTAAGTTTGTCTTCTAATCTTGCCTCGTCCATCATGTTGCTCCTCTTTCGAGCGAGGCTTCCCTCTTCAGTCACCCTGATTAATGACCCTCCGAAGCCTCTTGGTTACAATTTGTTATATGAATACAATATTATTACAGCAAAACCCATACCTAAACGCCCCAAAGCCAGCTTTTTGCTTAACTTCACCGCTTATACCCAAAAACAGCTAATCAGACCAACCCTGTGCATAACCCTTAAGTTTTGTTTCAACTTTCCGAAACGCAACCCTTATATGGATTAAAGCCCTGTGTTGCAGGAAATCAACATCTTGGATTTGCCGGCGTTTTCTTACTGGACGTAATGATTTTACTAAAAAACAGTTACGATTAACGTTGATTTTTGTAAACATCACCGTTGACTTATAGCACCAAATACGCTTTATCAGCTGTAATTTGTGTAGTTTTAGGCCTGGTGTAGTTGTAGTTTTACAGTTGAAATGAGAGCAATTTACAGAAGATGAGGGCGCCATGGGACACTTGGTGATAGCGGGACAGGGTGTAGTTTTACAGTTGAAATGACGGAGACTATCAGCGCATAAAACATCCGCCTAAGACTAAAAACTTATTGATATGCCGGTTAAGTATTGAGTATCAGATCGAGTTTTCCCTGCTCAGGTGCAGGCAATTCGACACCGCAGCGTACGCAATTAGCCTGGGCCAGCCCCCGGCGTTTGCCGCAAGCCGGACATTTGATAACGGGGGTGTGGTTCAAGGCCAAATACGTCAGCAATCCCGCCAGATTAAACGCCAGTGTGAAAAGGAGCCAGAAAATCAGTTTTGCCCGGGATGTTCGCCTTGGCCAGCCGTGCAAAAACACAAAAATCATCATCAGTGCACTTAATACCCGGTTTATGACACCGCCGTGTGGCCGAATATCCATTATCATTCGCGCTAAGGAATAGAAGAAATCATTCCTATTCTGATATTGATAAGCGCGCGACAAAAATTCTCTATCCAATATACGCACGACTAAGTCATACAACGGCGGCGAGAATTGACTTACACAGCGTTGAGCTATTGGTCTGGGGTCCTTGACTTTGACCACAGGTACTGGTGGGGCCGGCACGGTCCAATCGTAACGATTAAGCAATTCAAGGCCGCCCTGGTTATCCACTTTATAAAATTCAGTCCACAAGTTCCTTGGTTTTCCCCGGCGTTCCTGCAACCATTTGTCAAAAAGCTCTCGCGAACGGGCAATATCTGCAGGTGGAAATGCATCGCTCCAATAATTACGCACAAAAATGTTCTTCTTTGTGGCGGTAACCGACGTGCCCGGAAGGCCAATACTCAATTGATGTCTGGGTTCTCGTAATATCAGGTGATGCTTGCCGTCCTCCGTTCTGCAGAGGAGTAAAGGTCGATACTTTTTAGAGTCAATATACTCCTTCGCGCCTGGTTTTAAGTCCCTCCATGCGTGCAGGCTTATCCTTTCAATTTCAATATCTGCTTCGGTATTTTCAAAAATCATTTCTACGGTTTGTTTTTCAAAATCGATTTGGTAAATATGTCTTTGTGTCTGCCACAGCAATATCGGGCTGACAGAATCCTGCGGGCACCAGGCGGTAAAGTATCTGAATTTTCCTAACGGTTTTGATTTTGAGTCTGTAAATCCGGTCGAGCCGGCGTAACCGATTTTCTCACCGTTGGTATTGTAACCCTTAAAATACTCTGCGCCCGGATAATAACGCCAAATCTGCTCGGTCTTATTGTATGAGCCAACGGGTATCTCGATGTATCGGGAAAAGCCGGGCGTAATCATTTGTATTTGCCTCATTCGCTGCTGTGTAAAGCCCTCTCTGTAGCTGCCATGTAATTGCTTAGACCAGTAGAGGTACTCATAGGGTCTCTTATCGCCTGGGCCCTCCCAGAGCAGGTTGTCGTTAGCGTCGTATATCTGCTCTGTCTCAGTTTCGTCCATTTGACCCGGTGTACGTCTTGGTTTGTGGATAAGGTGAATTGTACCGTCGGGCAAAAACTCTTTGGCCGAATTTCTTATTCTGTTAAGTCGCTTTTCTTCCTGAGTGAATTCTGCTTTGGGTTTTGTTGTGGCTGAGAATCGAAACGTACGCTCTATTTCGAGAATAATACCCTGCAGTATCGACACTGCGATCAGGACTATAAGAACCGTCATAAAGATTTTGGACGGCGTCGCAATGTATTTTAAGTTGATTTTTAGTTTCATAGTACTACTCCCTGGTCAAAATTCCCTTCTCAGGAATGTGTCAAAAATTTGTGAAAGCAAGATGGCAACACTTACAGCTATTGACGTAAAAATCCCGGCAAGTGTCCATTGAGATAATGTAGTAACAATAATGACGGTCGCTAATACAAGGCCGAATATCTTTGTGGTGTACCAATTAGCTGTGCTCAGGCCCGAAAGTGCTGTTCCCAGATAGGCCACAAGTCCCAGCATTATGAAAATCCAGCCCTCAATAAAAACTCTAACCGTTGGCGGTATTGCAAAGACCTCCGGTCGGCTGGCATACCAATAAAGAGCTACCCACACAGTTCCAAGCGAAATAACGAAAGCTATCGTTCCCGCAGTCAGCTTCGCGGCAAGTATGCTTTTCCTGCTGACCGAGCGATGGAGTAAGAACGGCCAGGTCCTTGTAAAATGTGGTATCCAGAAATGTCGAACACCGAGGACCAGACCAAGCCCGATAGATAAACAGAACAACCACGGACCAGTTAAATTCAGTGTTTGATAATAAGTAAGCTGATAATGATCTACGACAGTGCCGGGCGACAGACGCGAGTAATGCCTGTAGCCTCCGTAGTAGGCCTCTGCACGCAGAAGGAAACCGCCCACAGCAAAAAATGCAATAGCAACTAACAGCATCCACGGCAAACATTCGCGAAGCTCTTTTCGCAGCAGTGCTAAAAATCTCATCTTATATTTCCTCCCATCGGAACAATTTCTTACGCCCCGGTGGCGCGGTAAATTCGATGAACTGGTCTTCTAAGTTCATCTTGACAATGTGGTATCTTTCCGCTCCAGTCCTATCTGCCCACTTGCCTATGTGGTCATCAGTAGTACTAACCAGGATTAACTCCAGCTCTTTTTCACTGCGTCTGCAGTGCAGCAGGCCGTCGATATCAACCTCGGCCGGTGTGGAATCCGCAAAACTCAATATCACCTTTTTTACTGCTGCTCTGAATTCCTCGAGAGAACAGTTCGCCCTTAGCACACCTTTGTCGATAACCACGATCCGGTCGGAAACCCTCTCTACATCGCCGAGGATATGACTGGAGAAAAGAACCGTTCTGCCCTGGCGCATTATAAGCTCAATCATACCCTCTAAGAATTGTCGCCTTATTGCGGCATCGAGCCCAAGTGTTGGGTCGTCCATTATCAGAAGCTCCGGATTCGGAGCCAGAGCAAGAGCTAACGAGACCTGCGCACGCTCACCGTTTGAGAGATGTTTTATCTTTCGCCTTCTTGGTAGGTTGAAGTATTCAATCATATCGGCAAAGAACTTGTCGTCCCACTGCTTTGGGAAAAACGACCGCTGAAATTTCTCCAGCTCAGCGATACTCATCCAGCGAAACAGCCGGTGACCTTCTGTTACGTAACCAATACGCTGACGAATCGCAGGCTTCAATTGTTGCGAATCGCAGCCCAACAATCTCGATGAGCCTGCTGTCGGCCTCAACAACCCCAGCATTAGCTTTATGGCCGTTGTTTTTCCTGCTCCGTTTCGGCCAACAAAGCCACAGATACAGCCTTGCGGAATCTTCAGATCCAGGTGGTCAACCGCAAGGGTGCTGCCGTAATATTTCGTAAGACCTTCTGTTTCCAATACTGTCTCAATCATTTTTTCTTCTTTCCGCTTTTTTGTTAACGAATTTTGCCAGTCTGCCTTTGAACATCGCGATTATATCCTGTTCTTCGAGACCCAAATTCAGGCCCCGCGTAATAAGGGTATCCATTCTATCGGTGAGTATATTGATATCCGCGGCATCATGTCTGCGCAGTTTTGGGTCGCTGACGTATGTACCGGAACCGGTTTTTGTCGTAACCAATCCGGCCTGTTCTAAACGGCTGTATGCCCTGGCAACGGTATTTGGATTAATCACCAGCTCTGCCGCAAGCTTTCTGACTGCAGGCAGCTTGTCGCCGCTTGCCAGCTCACCCCTGGCGATGGCCTTGCTTATCTGTTCAGCAACCTGAACGTAAATAGGCTCGCTCGAACCGGGCAGTATTTGTATCCACAAGGCCATTGGTACTATTTTCCTTCTCTACCAGAGCTTTTTTTGAGTTCTGCAAACGCACTATCGAGACAATTGTATTAAGACTTTTAATACATTATGTATTATTCACACAATCTTTGCAAGTATATTTTTAAAAAAATAGAATTTTTTAAACCCTTTATTGCCAAGAGCTTAAAACACCTTAGCTGGTGGAAGATAGAAAATTTTCGGAAAAGTCTAAAAATTCACGCTTGACTTTTCGCTATACTATTATATAGTATACTGCAAACTTGTCTAATTAAATGCTTTCCGAAAGAGAGGTGAAGATTGAATCTAAACAATTGGCAGACTCAGCTTCGTAAGGGGTTGCTGGACATTGTTATCCTGAATCTTCTGCAGCACGGCCAGTGTCACGGCTATGAGATGGTCCAGACCCTCAAGCGAAATGAAGAGCTGAAAATTCGTGAAGGCAATATCTACCCCATCCTCGCCCGCCTGCAAACGGATGGCCTGGTAACAAGTTATTCCGAAACTTCCCGGGATGGCCCCCCGAGAAAGTACTTTAGGCTTACCGAATTGGGCCAAAAGGTTCTTGTCGATATGAACGCGCATTGGGACCAGCTAATCGAAAGTATCCAACGTCTCAGGAAAGGAGTTTAGAAATGACATCAGAAAGCAAAACATGGGACACTCTGAAGACCGAGTATCTCCGCCATGTGGAAAAAGCACTCTCGTCGGTCAAACATCCTCGCCGCAAAGATATTCTTGAAGATGTAACCTCACATTTAGACCAGCGTTTCGCCGAGCTTGAACCCCGGCAGCAAACCTGGGAAAACTTCCAGGCTATCATCACTGAAATGGGCCCTGCCTCTGACTATGCCGAACTTCTCGATCCGAACGCCGCCCCTACAGGCCGGAATGTTTCCCGGAAGTACCTTTTGTGGGTAGGCCTCGCTGCCGTTGTAGTTATTGCTGCTGCAATTTTATTAACAACGGCAAAAATAGAGAAGCGAACCGCTGGCGAAGGTCTCAGAAAAACCTTTCCAGAGACTTTAAACGAAGCACAAAAACTTTATATGAACTGGACTGAAACCTACTTCACCTCTTTTCTCGATCGCAATGAGTATGCAAATCTATCTGATTCAGCCAAAAAGAAACTGGAGGAAAAATGGCTCAAGGTACTGCAGGGCCCCTGGAGTCAAAAATATTATCACGTAATCAACTGTCTGGCGGCAATTAAGAGCAAAAAAGCGGTGAATCCCCTGCTTAAAATAGCTACTGAACACCGTGAGAAAGATAATCGTGACCGGTGGATGGCAACTAGAGCATTAGGGATTGTTGGCGATGAGTCAATTGTACCGGAATTGATTCATCTGGTTTATCACTATAACCAGAATACTCGGTTTTGGGCTCAGATTTCTCTTGTGAGACTGGTCGGAGCCAATTTTGCTTCCGACTGGCAAGCATGGGGACAATGGTGGAACAAGGAAAAAGATAGTCCCCCGTTCTCATCTCAAAAAATAACATGGACATCAAGAGCAGATTGGTCAAACCAAAAATTTCAGGAAGAAAAAGATAAGGCGTTTATCGAACATCTCAAACAAGAGAAAAATGGAATTCAGAAACCTTCTGTTGAAACTTACATTGTCAATTTCAAGCCTGTTAGTCCATTTGAGCCTCGAACAGCCAGAGAGCTTTTGAATGCATTTAATGAAAATCATCCTCGGGGCGTACGCACACACCACTACAGAACGCAGGTGCGGGATAATGCCTTGGTTGGCTATATCTGTGTCGACACCAAAGCAGGCAAAGAAGTAATTGTAAACATGCTTAATGAAAGTAGAAAGTTAGCCTTGATAAGCGCTAAACCAGCCGCTCAAAGAGAACTCGAAAAACTCTACGCTATGGGTCAACCATCGCTGAGGGAGGCTCATGCAGAAAGGTATTTCGCTGATTTGCCAATATCCCGGTATTACGAATTGCTTGATGGGGAGACCGTGGCAGAGCTGAGTAATCACGAACGTTGGACGGATGGTTGGTTTAAGGTTGAAGAAGCATATGAAGCTGCTGCTCAGGGCGAAAAGAAGGCAATGATAGAGCAGTGGATGATTGAGGCAAAAAGCAACAACTTCGATAAGAAAACCAGAGCGATAGCTGCGCTGGGTAATGTTGCTGCTAAAGAAGCTGTAGAAATTCTTATAGAAATTGCTAAAGAACCTAAACCTGTTCAAGGGAATCGATCCAAATGGATGGCGGTACGTGCACTTGGTAAAATCGGTGATGCGGCAGCAGTTCCTGTATTAATCGATTTGCTGGATCATTACAACAAGGATACCCGTCTCTATGCAAGGGTAGGTTTATGTGAAATCGCAGGTGTTTATTTCGGTGATGATAAACAGCAATGGCGCACGTGGTGGCAGGAAAACCAGCAGAAACAGGAACAAATCGGAGAGAAAAATTTAGTCACGAATTAACACGAATCAAACGAATTTTTAACCGCGGAGAACGCAGAGGGCGCGGAGTTTATTAAATTTAACCACGAAGACACGAAGAAGGAGGGGTAAAATACGAAGCACGAAATCCGAAATCCGAAACAAACTTGTCTGACGACAGTCAAGATTCGAATGACCGAAATACAAAATTCAAAACGAATTAGCCACAGATTTCACCGATTTCACGGATTTATTAGCCACGAAAAGGCACAAAATGCACAAAAGACAACAAAAAAATGCAAAAAAAGTGCTTTATAAGCACATAAATATCTGGATCCCTGCCTAACTGGGTCCCTGTCTACAACATACAGGGATTCGGACTCTGGCAGGCGGCGGAAGACAGAAATTGTTTTTGGCGGGAAGTGCGGGTTTTTAGTTTATTGAATGATTCCGCGTGTGCAAGCAAGTCCCTTGGGGACAAGTTGCACACCCTACCCGGCTGAATTCCAGCAAACTTAGGGATTAATACCTTCAAGCTAATGTTCAACAAGCACAGCGAGGTCGAACCAATTGACCACGCCGTCACCGGGTTCCGGGGCGATGTCGGCGGATGGGTCACCAGGCGCCCCAGGAAAGCTCTTTGGCTTGTTATTTGCCCATAAGTTTCTGTTTCAGTTTTTTTTCAAGCTTCACAACTTTATCATTCATATCAAAAGTAATTGTAAATACGACTGGATTGCCTCTATGTTGATATTGCAATTCTTTTCCATCTTTCAGCTCTTTTTGTGGCCCACCAAGCCAACGTAAGATGTACTGCTTTGTCATGCCGGGACGCATCAAAGGCCAAGCTCTTTCAAAGGGGCTCGCATATTCTGACCATACAGAGTCTACGTGTATGACTTTTTCGTTTTCATCCAGGAAGACGTCAATCATATTCGATCGGCCAACGATATAACTGATGCAAGCAAAATATTCAAACTCTTTTTTCGAGTCAGGTTCACCAAGTAAAGACCGAATTTCTTCTTTAGACATCCCAGCTTTCAAATAAGGCAATAGTTTTTTTGCCTCAGTTACACGATAACCTGCCTTGGCTTTAAATTCCTTGCTTGCACGTACAATTTCAGGTGGTAGACTCGTTCTGCCCGACTTTCCAAAATACAATATGCAGATACAAATACAAAGGAAGAGAATGGCAATTAATACTAAAAATAATCTTTTCATATACAAAAACCTTGCTTTTCTATCCTTATAGATCATTATATCTTCCTGTGATAAAAGTCTATTCCTTATGGCTTATTATATACTATTATCTTAGTGCAATCCGGAAGCGGCGGATTGTTAGTCCCGGCATTATTCCACCAATCTTGAGGGCTAATGTATTCTCCGCGCTTACAGACTCCTCTTTCAAATATCGTCTCGTAGTATATTATATATTGAAGTATGATCTTTCTGTGCCGTGAAGGCATAGTCGGTTCCGGGATAATCCGTTACGATTTGCTGATAATATGAAAAGCATTCTTTTAAGCATTGCTCTTACTTCCAGCTAACTTTAGCTTGAGTTTCCCGCTTCGCTGAGCTTATAAATTACAGGATTGCGGAGGATATGTCAAAAAAGTAAAAAAAAACAAAAACGTCCGAAAAACTTTCGGTCTGTTTTTTTATCCTGCTTTTGCGGGTTTTTTGCCGGTCAGATAAATTGCAGGAAGGCTGGCAATATTTTGTAAGTTTATTCTTGACGGATAAAGACAAATAGGTTTATTTATGTGTGTGGGTGGTGAAGGATAAAGAATCTGTCGGGCTATAACAGCTCGTAAATAAAGAGCTTTGTATTTTACAGGATGGTCAAAAGTAAATTTGTCTTGAGTTTTTTGGAAAGGATTGAATGATGCGAACTGTGAAACTTTCGGCGTTTTTCATTGTATGTGCCTGTATCGTGCCGTTAGCCGGCTGTGGGCAGGAGCTGCAGGACCTGAAAATGCGAAACGCTGCACTGAACAAGAGAAAAGCGGACCTTGAGAGTGAACTGGGAGCTACCAAGCTGGGACTTGCGCAATTGAAAAGACAACTTTCTGATGCAAAACAACGGTCTGGTATCGACGTAGACGCGCTGGAGCAAAAGATTGCTGCGCTTGAAGCACACCTGGAGAAGAGGGACGAGTTGATTGCGAGGATGCGGGAGCAGTGCCTTGGCGGAGTTCCTCTGCCGGTGGAACTCAGCACTATGCTGGAGGATTTTGCCAAGAGGGAGGAGATGGTTACCTACGATGCCAGCAGAGGTATAGTGAAGTTCAGGAGCGATTTGCTTTTTGAAAAGGGTAGTGACACGGTGGCAGCTGCGGCGGCCGGGGCGGTTAGATCGCTCTGTGTAATTTTGAATTCCAAAGAAGGCAAAGAATTTGATGTGATAATTGCCGGCCATACCGACGATATTCCTATTCTCAAGCCTGCGACTCGCGTCAAACATCCGACCAACTGGCACCTTTCAGTGCACAGAGCTATATCTGTGCTGAACATAATGGGCACGAGCAATGTTGACCAGAAGCGCATGAGTGTACGTGGCTTTGGCGAGTTACGGCCGATTGCGGAGAATAAGCCCGGCAAAAAAGGTAATCCACAAAACAGACGAGTCGAGATTTACATTGTCCCCCAGGGGATGTGATATTTCGTGAATAGTGAATCGAGCCACGAGCTACGAAACACGACAATGGCAGAACGCACTTTAGTTATTATCAAGCCGGACTGCATCCAGCGGCATCTGGCCGGCGAAATAATTGGGCGATTCGAGAAAAAAGGCTTTAAGCTCGTTGCTGCAAAATTTATGCAAATCTCTGAAGAGCTGGCCCGCCAAGTCTATGCTGTTCATCAGGGGAAACCATTTTTTGAAGGTTTGGTAAAATTTCTGTCTTCGGCGCCGGTACTTGTAATGGTCTGGGAAGCTGAGGCCGTTATAGATATGGCCCGCAAGATGATGGGGGCCACTTTCGGCTACGATGCCGAGCCGGGCACTATTCGAGGGGACTTCGGCTGTTCGAAAGGATACAACCTCGTTCACGGCTCAGACAGTGCTGAATCGGCTGAGCAGGAAATCAACCTATTTTTCAGGCCCGATGAAATAGTCGATTACAAACTGACTGACTCGGACTGGCTCTACGGCAAAAACGATTAGTCCGCAAAGGACCAATCCCAGCTCAAAAGCCCTTCTGGCAGACAAGGTCTAAATAAGCAGAAACCCCGGATTACACATAGATTGAGCAGAACTTAGTAAAAAGGGCGGTCTTGGGCTGTGTCAAGGATGTGATTTTGAGCATTTGCTCGTGGTTCTTTCTGGTATTTCTTACAATGAAAATCTGCGAGATAATACTTGATAAATCCGGGCAATGTTATTATGATATATGGTTTCGCCTATGGAAAAGTCCACATATAAAAACGTCTAAGTCTCATGGAGGAAAACTAACCACGGGTTACACGGAGGCGATGAATCAGTGAGAGCCGTGAAATTGCCGGTTGAAATTGAGCATACAGGAGAGGCAAAAATGGGAAATCGCATATCAATTCGCATTATTTCGATGTTTATTTTGGTTCTATCGGCGACATTAACAAATCAATCGGTCGCTGACACTGAGCCGTTGGCAACAATCACTGTTGAAGCGGGAAAGCATACCAGAATCGACACGCCCGTATCTGTTACACTTGAAGGGATACCTGAGGCCCTATCAAATGTTCCTATACAGTTATGCGAATTAGAGCTTGTGAGACGTTCCGGACGTCTACCGGTTGCGTCACAGATTGGACCGGGCAATCCGCCGCGACTGTGGTGGATTCTATCGGGCACCACACCGGCCGGGAGCAAGCGAGTTTTTCAATTGTTCAAGAGCCCAGTTATGTCAATGCCAAGTACTGTGGTCGAAGTGACAAAGGATGATTCGGTTCTGCAGATTCGACGAGGGGACACGAAGATTCTTCAGTACAACCATGCACCTGTACCGCCGCCGGAGGGGAAGAATCCACTTTACACGCGCAGCGGATTTATTCATCCGCTATGGTCGCCAAGGGGAGCAGTACTGACGAATATACATCCAGCTGACCACATACATCACATCGGTATATGGATGCCGTGGACGAAGACAAAATTTGAAGGCAAAGAGGTGGATTTCTGGAATCTGGCCGGTGGTCAGGGTACGGTGCGCTTTGTGAAATTTGTCTCGACGACAAGTGGGCCTGTTTACGGTGGTTTTGAGGTGGAGCAGGAACACGTAGCTTTGAAGACTGCTGCCGGCGAGAAGGTTGTTCTCAAGGAAACGTGGGATGTTCGAGTATACAATATCGGTGGGCCGGAGAAGGGTTACTGGCTGTGGGATTTCGTGTCCAGACAACACGTTGTCGCCGACAGTCCCCTACATCTGCCCGAGTATCGCTACGGTGGATTTGGCTTTAGAGGCGCCGCTGAATGGGAAGGTGAGAACGCCGCGTACCTGACCAGCGAGGGCAAGACGCGCAAGGATGGTCATGCGACACGGGCGTGCTGGTGTGATACGTCCGGACGAATCGACAGGGACTGGCAGGGCGTTACCTTCTACAGCCATCCGGAGAATTTCCGGCATCCGGAGCCGATGCGGATATGGCCTTCGGGGCAGGTGTTCTTCAATTGGGCACCTTCGCAGGCCGGGGACTGGGTAATGGAGCCGGGGAAAGAGTATGTTTTCCGATATCGGCAGTATGTGCACGAAGGTAAAGTCAAGGTTGCGGATGCGGAGCGCATCTGGCACGATTACGCTGAGCCGCCAAAAGTCAAACTGGAAAGGACATCGAAAGAGAAGGAGATTGTTCTTTTTGACGGCACAGATTTTTCGCACTGGACCGACCAAAACGGCAAACCGGTCCGGTGGGAGATTGTCGGTGATGCGATGAAGATCGTTCCCCGAAAAGGGAGCATTATGACAAAACGAAAATTCCGGGACTTCAAATTACACCTTGAATTCAAGCTTCCGCAGATGCCGCCAAACGTTAGAGGGCAGGGGCGTGGAAACAGCGGTGTTTATATCCAGCGTCGCTATGAAGTTCAGATTTTGGATTCTTACGGTTTAGAGACGATGAACAACGGGTGTGGGTCGCTTTACAAACAAAGGGCGCCGGACAAGAACGCCTGTAAGAAGCCGGGCGAGTGGCAAAGCTACGATATTATTTTCCATGCCGCCCGCTTTGAGGGACAAGGCAACAATGCCAAAAAGGTGAAAGACGCTCGCATCACGATGCGGCATAACGGAGTTTTGATTCATGATGATGTGGCCGTACCGAACAAGACCGGCGCGGGACGCCAGGAAGGGCCTGAGCCGGGTCCCATTTTACTTCAGGAGCATGGGAACGAAGTGTGGTTTCGCAATATCCGTATAGTTCCACTTTGAGGCGAAGAAAATAATGTGTTAAAAAGGCAGGGAAAAGAACTATGAAAAGCAAAAGAACCGGAAAAACAAACACGTTAAGCCGGCGGGAGTTTTTGAAAAGCTCGGCGGTTGCGGGAGCCATTTTTGCGGTGCCGACAATCGTTCCATCTTCGGTCTTCGGCGCTAATGCTCCGAGTAACCGCATTACGATAGGAAGCATCGGCTTAGGAGGGATGGGGACAGGTAATATGAAGGGATTCAAAGGCAAATCCGGAGCGGAGGTGGTCGCGGTTTGTGATGTCGATGCCGGCCATCGGGAGAAAGCGCGTCAGATAGCGGGCCTGGATGAGAAGTCCTCTTACAATGATTTTCGGGATTTGATATCACGGGACGATATCGACGCGGTAGTGGTTGCTACGCCGGACCACTGGCATGTGCCGGTTTCGATTGCAGCAGTTAAGGCGGGCAAGGATGTGTACTGCGAAAAGCCGCTTACGCTGACCATAGGCGGGGGGCGTGCCCTTGCTGATGCGGTAAGACGCTATGGGCGGGTGCTGCAAACAGGTTCTCAGCAGCGTTCGGGCAGCGAGTTTCGCAACGCCTGTGAATTGGTCCGCAACGGCCGGATAGGCAAACTCCACACCATCATAGTTGAAATTCACGGCAACAACCGGACGTGTCCGCCTACTTGGGAGGCTGAGCCGGTGCCGAAAGGGTTCGATTACGATATGTGGCTGGGCCCAGCGCCATGGGAGCCATATATCGAACAGCGATGTCACTATCAGTTCCGCTTTATCCTGGATTACTCCGGCGGCCAGATGACCAACTGGGGCGCTCATTATCTTGATATTGCCCAGTGGGGCAATGGCGCCGATGATACAGGCCCGGTAGAAATCGAGGGCAAAGGCGACTTCCCCCAAAGCGGGCTGTTCACGACCGCAAAGAAAGCGGACATAGAGTACACGTATGCCAACGGTGTCAAGTTGGTTCTCAAAACCGGTGGGGGAAATACACGTTTCGAAGGCAGCGAAGGATGGGTTTTTGTAACGCGCGGCAAAATAGACGCTGAACCGAAGTCGCTGCTAAAGGAAAAGATAGGGCCGGATGAAATTCACCTGTACAACAGCAGGGACCATAAGCAAAACTTCCTGGATTGTATTAAGAGCCGGAAGGACCCGATTGCGTCGGCTGAAATTGGGCACCGTTCTTCTACCGTCTGTCATCTGGGTAACATCGCGATGCTATTAGGGCGAAAAGTGAAATGGGACCCGAAGAAGGAACGCTTCATAAACGACACGGCGGCTGACAGCATGATAGCACGCAACATGCGGGCGCCGTGGAGGCTGTAGAAATGATTAGTGATAAATGATTAAGGATTATTAGGGGACGAGGTATGAAGAGCAAAAGAAAATTTGTGGGCGCGGTACTTGTGATTGGGGTGGTCTTTGGTTTGGCTGGTGCGAGTGAGGCACAGGAGATTCGTCTTAGAGTTTCAGGGGCGAAGGTCGATTGTGTCGATGTCCCTGTTCACGCAGATATTGAGCTGCCCGAACGATTGGCTAATGTGCCTGTTGAGTATATCGGCGTCGAGCTAAGGCAACAGGGCGGTGCGAAGGTCGTACCAGGGCAGATTGTGATGGGCAGAGAAAGACAAGCGGAACTGTGGTGGGTAATGCCGCGGGTAAAGGCAAATAGCATAACGAGGTGGACTGCTGCCTTGAGCCGGAGGGAGAAAGCAGACAAGGAGGTATTTTCCTGGAAAGATAAAGAAGGCCAATATCTGGATTTGCTTTTCGATGGGCGTAAGGTGACACGCTATATGTATGCACTTGACAGGTCAACGAAGCAGCGGGTGTTAGAGACTTATAAAACATTTTTACATGTGTTCGACGCTGAGGGAGAGAACCTGCTGACGAATGGGCCGGACGGCCTGCATCCGTATCTGACAAATAAGATTCTGTATCCGCACCATCGCGGGATATTCATCGGCTGGAACAGGTTGGAGTTCGGAGGGAAGAGATATGATTTCTGGCACATGGGGGAGCAAGGCAGAGTGCAGAAGGCACAGAGATTTCTGGAGCTGACGGCCGGGCCGGTCCTGGCAAAATCGAATTCGCTGGTTCACTGGAATAATAAAAACGGTGAGATGATTATTGCCGAACAGCGGGAAACGACAGTATTTCGTCAAGGTGACCCAACAGTCCTGCTGCTGGAATTCCGCACGCGGTTGAAAGCTGTTAGTGGTGACGTTTTTCTCGATGGCGACCCGGAACATGCCGGCTTTCAGTATCGCCCGCACGACGATGTCGCCAAGGGTGGTAAAGATGTGAAAGCGACTTACCTGTTTCATAAAGAAGGTATCAATCCTAAAAAGGACAAGGACCTCCCCTGGGCGGGGATGTCATACGGATTGAACGGCCGACGTTACAGTGTCCAGTACATGGATCATCCCGGCAATCCGAAGCCGGTCATCTATTCGGCGTATCGCGATTACGGACGGTTCGGTGCGTTCTTTAAGAAAGAAATCGGCGATGGTGAAACATTGACGCTGCGCTATCAGATTTTGGTGGTTGAAGGTGAAATGCCCGACCGGCAAGAGATGGCAAGTAAATATTCGGCATTTGTTGTCGGCCCAAAGGTTGAAGTAGTAAGTAGTGAACCTGCTATGGAAACTGCGGTAGCGAAAAAGCCAAGTCACATTATCGGTATAAATTATGCCGCATGGTACCCCAAAGGTTGGTGGGATGAGCCCGGAGCAGAAGGATACGGTCACGTTTGGCGGGTGCGTGAGGGGGTCTCCGCAAAAGACCGTCCCGGCGGCGTCAACCTAAACGCAAATCCTGTTAAGCCGCTATTTTCGCCCCATAGTGAGTACGGTGGGTGGAACAAGAAGGCAGTGCGGTGGGACATCCAACAGGCGCGCCGTGCCGGTATTACTACTTTTGCTATGACTGTGTCCCACGGCTTCAGGAAGGAATATCACCTTATGGGCGACGCTATTCTCGCTGAGAATTTTGGCTTTTTGGTCATGGCTGACGCAAGACTTACTGATGATGAGCTCATTCGGTACCTTCGCCGATGGATCAGACATCCATTCTATCTCCGCATAGATGGTCGACCTGTTGTATGGGTTTACGGTGGGTCGAAGCTTGCCGACAGGGAGCGTGTGGAGCTGGAGGTCGGAGAGCCAATCTATGCGATAGGTTCTCATGGCAGATTCCGGGTGGACGTCTTTTGCAATTACAGTTGGATTGTGGACATTTTTGACCCCTCAGGCCGCGCTGAGCCCAGATATCGAGATTTGAGCAAGCGGAAGGTATCATTCGCGCCCATTATGACCGCTATGTTCACCGGCGGGGGACAGAGCACTTCCTGGGATGCCGATCGCTGGCGGAGATATTGGGGAATTGTCGTCCGTTATCCCCAAAACAACCCCCATGCTGATATCTACGCCGTCATCTGGAACGAGATCTTCGAGACCAGTCTGATCCTTCCGACCCGAGAGTACAGCTATGAGCCTGTCGAGGTGACGAGGGAAATGGTGGAGAATTTAGGGTTAGTTAAGGGTAAGTGAACTAAAGTGCCTAAAGTGAGCTAAAGTGAAAAAAAATAATCCATAACTTTAGGCACTCCAAACTTTATGTCTAATGCAGTGCTTTGAAGAGGTGGTAATAATTTTCGCAGAAAATTGGATTGCGTAACAACTGCTGCTGGTTATAATAGATAATCTTTGAGGATAGCAGCGAAAATGAAGTTTGCTTCATCTGAGCGTAAGTCTTTTTAGAAAAGGCAGTTACGTGGCAGTTCTGACCGGAACGGAGGGAATTGCAATAAAATACTGCTTGTAAGCGTTTTTACCTGTAGAGGAACGCATTTTACGGAAAGCTTTTGACATATTTTAAGGAGAATGACAAATGGCAAGAGCTGTAACACTTTTCACTGGACAGTGGGCGGATTTGCCACTGGAAAAACTGGCCCAAAAGGCGGCAAGCTGGGGCTACGACGGGCTGGAGTTAGCTTGCTGGGGCGACCACTTCGATGTGGACAAGGCCCTGAGCGACCGCAGCTACTGCAAGGCCAAGCGTGAGCTGCTGAAAAAGTACGGCCTTAAAGTGTTCGCGATCTCGACGCACCTGGTTGGCCAGGCTGTGTGCGACAATATCGACGAACGTCATAAGGCAATCCTGCCCGCGGATGTCTGGGGCGACGGCGACCCTGAGGGTGTCCGCAAGCGTGCAGCCCAGAAGGTAATCGATGCTGCCAAGGCCGCGAAGAAGCTGGGCGTAAAGGTGGTCAATGGTTTTACGGGAAGCTCGATCTGGCACATGCTTTACTCGTTCCCGCCGGCCTCACCAGAGGCGATCCAGGCAGGCTACGACGATTTCGGGAGACGGTGGCGGCGCATTCTCAACGCCTTCAAGGCAGAGGGTGTGAAGTTCGCTCTGGAAGTTCACCCGACGGAAATCGCGTTTGACATTGCCTCAGCCCAGCGTGCCGTTAAAGCCATCAGAGGCCACAGGTCCTTTGGCTTCAACTACGACCCCAGTCATCTCGGTTACCAGGGCGTGGACTACGTCAAGTTCATCCGTACCTTCCCTGACCGCATCTTCCACGCCCATATGAAGGACGTCTGGTGGGGACACGGCGACGGCACGGTTGGTGTGTTCGGCGGCCATACCGAGTTTGCCGACCCGCGCCGCTACTGGGACTTCCGCTCGATTGGTCACGGCGATATCAATTTCGAGGAGATTATTGTGGCCTTGAATGATATCGGCTACCAGGGGCCGCTTTCGGTAGAGTGGGAAGACAGCCGAATGGACCGTGAACACGGTGCAAAAGAAGCCTGCGAGTTCATCAGAAGGGCAGATTTCAAGCCGTCACAGGTCGCCTTCGACGCGGCATTTGAGAAAAAGAAATAAAACTTCGAGGGTTCTAAACAGATTATTTTGGGTTGCGCGGTCGCTAAAATTGCAGGAAGAGTGGTTATGAGTAACAAAAGCAATATTAGCCGGCGCCGGTTCCTTGGAAAAGCAGCCGGTGCGTCCGCAGCTGTAGTGGGCTTTCCGTATGTTGTTGCCTCATCAGCTCTGGGCCAGCGCGCCCGAGTCGCGGCGAGCAATCGGATTACTATGGGCTGTATCGGCGTTGGTGGTGAGAGGCCCGGCGGCCAGGGCACCGCTGACATGCAGGGTTTCCTGGGCAGAGATGATGTGCAGGTTGTTGCGGTCTGTGATGTTGATACCGTTCATCGCAATCGAGCCCGTGATATTGTCAATGAGAAGTACGGCAACAAGGATTGTTCCACATATAATGATTTCCGGCAGCTTCTGGCGCGGGAGGATATCGACGCCGTATCAATAGTTGTGCCGGACCATTGGCACGCTATCGTTGCGGTTATGGCTGCTCGGCGCGCTCTGGACATTTTTTCCCAGAAGCCTTTAGCTTACAGTATCGCTGAGGGCCGGGCGATTTGCGAAGCCGTAAAGAAGTACGGCGTGGTATGGCAAACCGGCAACAGCATGCGTTCGAGCAGGAATGTGCGTTTTGCCTGCGAATTAGTGCGCAACGGGCGAATCGGCAAGGTGCACACCGTGAAGGTGGGGCTGCCCAATGTCAACAGAGTAGCTGATAATGGCGACAGAATTCGTCGTGAGACAAAGCCTGCGGCGGTGCCTGAAGGCCTTGATTATGATATGTGGCTGGGTCCTGCGCCCTGGACAGCTTACAGTCCGGGTCGGTGCCACTGGAACTTCCGCTGGGTGGGTGACTACTCCGGGGGACAGATAACCGACTGGGCCGGTCACTATTGCGATGTCGCTCAATGGGGCATGGGTACGGAGTTGACCGGGCCGATTGAAATCGAAGGTGAGGGTATTTTTCCAACTGATAGTCTTTTTGATACGGTTGAGAATTATCGTTTTGTTTGCAAGTACGCCGAAGGGTTCACGATGATTGTGGCCGGGCGTTTCAAGGATGGTGTTCGGTTCGAGGGCAGCGAAGGGTGGATTTATGTAAATCACCAGGAACTGGATGCGCAGCCGAAATCGCTTCTGGACTCGGCCATTGGAACGGATGAAATTCATCTGTATAAGAGTAACGACCACAAAGGTAATTTCCTTGATTGTATTCGCACGCGGGCGGAAACGGCTTCGCCTGCAAAGATTGCGCAGCGGTCTGTCTCTGTCGGCCACTTAGGCTTGGTTGCCATAAGGTTGGGGCGCAAGCTCAAATGGAACCCTAAGAAGGAACTATTTGTCAACGACTCCGAAGCTGACCGTTTGTTGTCACGGCCGATGCGCAGCCCATGGCACCTTTGAAATTGACTATTTATTATTGACTATTGACTATTGAATAGCAACCGGAACCTATTTTATGAGAGAGAGAAGAGTACTTACTATGAAGGAAGGAGGATTTAATCGGCGGGAGTTTTTGAGAAAAGCAGCGGGTGCGTCCGCAGCCGCAGTGGGCTTTCCGTATGTTGTTGCCTCATCGGCTCTGGGCAAAGCTGGCTCGCCTCGGCGAGTCGCGCCGAGTAATCGGATTGTGATGGGCTGCATTGGAATGGGCGGCCAGGGCACGGGCAACATGCGCGGTTTCTTAGGCAAGAGGGAAGTTCAGGTTGTAGCTGTTTGTGATGTTATTGAAAGCCGGCGGCAAAAAGCCAAGGGCATTGTTGACCGGCACTACGGCGACAAGGGATGTGCCAGCTATAACGACTTCCGCGATGTGCTGCACCGCCCCGACATCAATGCGGTGTTGATTGTCACCCAGGACCACTGGCACGCGGTGATTGCGGTGGCGGCGGCAAAGGCCGGCAAAGATATGTATTGTGAAAAACCGTTAGGTGTGGCGGTGGTTGAGGGCCGGGCGATTCTTGACACCGTACGAACCTATGGCCGAGTGTTCCAGACCGGTACGCAGCAGCGGTCGGACCAAAAGTTTCGGTTTGCCTGTGAACTGGCGAGAAACGGATACCTTGGCAAAATCCACACGGTCAAGGTCGCTGCACCCGGGCCTGAGTACAAGCGGACATATCGCAAACCTCCCACGGAGGAACCGATTCCGGCAGGACTTGACTACGACATGTACGTTGGTCCTGCCCCGATGAAACCTTACAACGGCGGGCGATTAGCCTGGCCGGACTGGTATCTGATTTGGGATTACTGCGCCGGCTTTAGCGTCAACTGGGGCGTCCATCATCTGGATATCGCTAACTGGGGCTGCCCGGCGGTCACCGACGAACCGTTCGAGCTCAAGTGCAAGGGCAGCCACCGCGACGACGGCCTGACTGATAACATCAACGATTGGCGGGCTGAGCTCAACTACGTCAGCGGCCTGCGTATGAGTTTTAGCAATACCGGCAACCCCAATAAGCAGGGCTGCCAATTCGAGGGCGACAAGGGCTGGGTGCACGTCAACCGCGCGGGAATCTGGGCCGAGCCGGCGTCGTTGCTGCAGGTGAAAATCAAGCCGGATGAGATACACCTCTACGAGTCCAGGAATCACCATGCTGATTTCCTAAATTGTGTGCGAACCCGCAGCGACCCGGTATCTCCGGTGGAGGCCGGCCATAAAGCTTCCTATCTCGGATTGATAACCGACATCGCCGCCCGAGTGAATCGGAAGGTAAAATGGGACCCGACTGCCGAACGATTCGTTGATGATGATGAAGCCAACCGGATGCTCTGGCGGCCGATGCGGAGCCCGTGGCACCTTTGAAATTGACTATTTATTATTGACTATTGAATAGCAGCCGTAACCTATTTTATGAGAGAGAGAAGATTACTTACTATGAAGGAAAGAGGATTTAATCGGCGTCAGTTTTTGAGAAAGGCGGCGGGTGCGTCCGCAGCAGCAGTGGGCTTTCCGTACGTTGTTGCCTCGTCAGCTCTGGGCAAAGCGGGCAGTGTCGCGGCGAGTAATCGGATTACGATGGGCTTTATCGGTACGGGCAAACAGAGCAAGCATCTGATGAGGTCGTTTCTGAACTCAGCCGGCACGCATGTCCTTGCTGCCTGCGACGTTGACAAACTAAAGCTGGAACGCGGACAGAAAATAGTTGAAGACCACTACGCCAAGAAAGGCGGCGGCACATACAAGGGCTGTAAGAGCTATGGAGACTTTCGTGAGCTGGTTGCAAGGGATGATATCGATGCGGTAGTGATTTCGACGCCGGACCACTGGCACGCCATTACGGTTATCCAGTCGGCCAAGGCGGGTAAGGACATTTACTGCGAGAAGCCGCTTTCGCAGACAATCGTCGAGGCCAGGGCGATGGTTAACGCGGTGAGGCGTTACGGGCGGGTCTTCCAAACCGGCAGCATGCAACGTTCAGACTGGCACTTCCGCCTGGGCTGCGAACTGGTTCTCAACGGTTACATCGGGGAATTACAACATGTTACGGTCGGCGTCGGCGGTCCGCCTGAAGACAAACCTTTAGCCGCACAACCAGTGCCGGATTATCTCGATTGGGAGATGTGGGTCGGGCCGGCACAGTGGAGACCCTACAATTCGGAACTGTCTCCACATATTAGCTGGGATGGCTTCCCTCACTGGCGGTATCATAGCAGCTTTGGCGGCGGTGGGATGACCGACTGGGGGGCACACCACTTCGATATTGCCCAGTGGGGTCTGGGTATGGATGAGAGTGGGCCGGTTGAAATCATTCCGCCTGACGGCAAGGATTATAAAGTGCTTACTTATAAGTACGCCAACGATGTTACGATGACCCGAGATAAAGCCAACGGTGTTTTGTTTACCGGCACCAAAGGCCGCGTCGAGGTGAATCGGGGACATTTACGTACATGGCCTGATGAACTTAAGAATCAAAAAATTGGTCCCAACGAGATACACCTGTATGAGTGTAAAAATTATTATACCGACTGGCTGGACGCCGTCCGAAATCGCACCAAACCGATTTGCGATATAGAAGTCGGCTGCCGGTCGGTAACGGTCTGTCATTTGGGCAATATAGCATATAAGCTTAAACGGCCGCTGAAATGGGACCCCAAACGTGAAGTATTTGTCGGGGACAGTGAAGCCAACCGTTTATTGTCGCGTCCGATGCGCAACACATGGTACTTATGAGATTGAATATTGAATGAGCAGTTATCTATTTAAGGAGTTTTTATTATGAAGAAAAGAGAGATTAGCCGGCGTCAGTTCCTCAAGAGAGCAACCGGGATTACGGCAGGAGCAGTAGCATTTCCGTATCTTGTACCCTCTTCGGCATTGGGCCAGCGCGCCCGCCCGGCACCGAGCAATCGGATTGTGATGGGATGTCTCGGGGTGGGCTCGCAGGGCGGCGGTAACATGCGCGGTTTCTTAGGCAAAAAGGAGGTGCAGGTGGTTGCCGTCTGCGATGTTGATAAGGGTCATCGCGACGGGGCCAAGAAAACCGTGGACGACAGATATAAGAACGATGACTGCAAGGCGTACCTGGATTTCCGCGAAGTTGTCGAACGTAAAGACATCGATGCGCTGTCGTTAGGATTGCCGGACCAGTGGCACTCTATCCCTGCTGTTATGGGGGCCAGAGCGGGAAAGGACATTTATGGCGAAAAGCCTCTGGCGCGAACCATACGCGAAGGCCGGGCCATCTGTGACGCGATACATCGCTATGGGAGGGTCTGGCAGACAGGAAGCTGGCAGCGTTCGCAACGGAACTTCCACCACGCCTGCGAGCTGGTCCGCAACGGGCGGATTGGCAAGGTGCATAAAGTCGAGGTGGGTCTGCCGACCGGAGGCAGCACCGACAATAAACCGGTACAGCCCGTTCCCGAGGGTCTGGACTGGGACTTCTGGCTTGGGCCGGCTCCCTGGGTACCCTACAGAGGCATCTGCCACTGGAACTGGAGGTGGATGATGGACTACTCCGGCGGCCAACTCACCGACTGGGCGGGGCATCACATCGACATCGCGCACTGGGGCCTGGGGCTGGATCGGACCGGGCCGGTCGAGATCGAGGGCAAAGGCGTTTATCCCAAAGATGGTATCTATGACGCTCCCACGGCGTATAAATTCACCTGCAAGTATGACAACGGCCTGACGATGATAGTGGCCAATGACCGGCAGCAACCGAAAGGTATGGGGACAATATGGTACGGCGAAAAGGGGTGGATATATGTCAAACGCGGCAAGCTTGAGGCAGATCCCAAGAGCATTCTGGATGAGGTGATTGGACCCGACGAGATCAAGTTGTATGAAAGCCGGGACCACCAACGGAACTTCCTGGAGTGTGTCAAGAGCCGCAAATTGACTATCACGCCTGTCGAGATCGCCCACCGCTCCATCAGTGTTGGACTGCTGGGCGAAATCGCGATGCTGACCGAGCAAAAGCTGCGATGGGACCCCGAGAAGGAGGTCTTCCTCAACAGTGAGCAGGCCAACAGAATGTTGTCGCGGCCGATGCGGGCTCCGTGGCATTTGTAAAATGTATGATGCATATCTCGAGCAAGATACGAGAAGAATAAATAAGTTGTGGAAAAACGAAAGGAGCAAAAATGAGTCAAAGGTCAAAATTTATTTATATTGCTCTGTCTGCCATCTGCTGTTTGTCGCTGCTTACAAATTGTTCGCGTGCCATTTCGCAGCAAGACGTGAAAAGAATAGAAGCTGCAATGCCGGCAAAAGCGGCGGCTATCCCGAAGCGGCCGAGGAAACTACTGGTCTTCAATCTGTGCAAGGGTTTTAAGCATGGTTCGATTCCGTACTGGGACAAGACGCTGGAGATAATGGGACGCAAGACCGGAGCGTTCCAAGCAGTGGTCAGCAACGATATGGCGATGTTTGAGCCAGATAAGCTCAATCAATTCGATGCGGTCTGCTTCAACAATACAACTCGGCTGAAGTTTGATGCGAACCTCCGCAGGAGCTTGATGGCTTTCATCAAGGGCGGTAAGGGTATTGTTGGCATCCACGCGGCTACGGACAATTTTTACGACTGGCCGGAAGCGGCAGAAATGATGGGCGGACAGTTCTGTGGGCATCCGTGGGGAGGTGGTGGAACCTGGGCGGTGAAGATTGACGACCCTGAGCATCCTCTAATGGCGGCGTATAAGGGCAAAGGCTTTAAGGTAAAGGACGAGATTTATCGCACAAAGCCACCACTCTATACGCGGGCCAAGCAGCGTGTTCTGATGAGTCTGGATATGGCGGATGAGGCGACCGGCAAAAAAGCCAGTCCCAGCGATACGGACATCGGTATTAGCTGGGTCAAAAGCTATGGAAAAGGACGTTTGTTTTATTGTTCGCTGGGTCACAATAACCATCTTACGTGGGACCCGGCGTTACTTGAGCATTATCTGGCCGGCATCCAGTTTGCTCTGGGTGATTTTCCGGTGGACACGAAACCGAAGCTTCTAAAATCAGTGCAAGAAAGGGGATCAGAAATGGATGGATTATTGGAAAAAATTAAAAAGTACGATTATGGTCAAAGCCGGGCGACGCTGACTGAACTATCGGATAAGATTCGTGACGCATACGGTTCACGTGCGGAGCTGGGACGAATTGAGAAAAGCCTGCTGGGAGTGCTGCGGTCCGATGCAACGCCGGCTGCCAAGCAGTTTGTCTGCCGGAAGCTGAGCATAATTGGTTCCGAAGCCAGTGTTGGCGTGCTGACCGCGATGCTGACCCAGAAGCCGGCTTCGAAGCAAGAGCCACATCCTGCTGATATGGCAAGGTATGCCCTGGAGCGTATACCCGGTGCGGCTGTCGATGGAGCCTTGCGGAAGGCCCTTGCGAAAACGACCGGCAAAACGAAGGTCGGTATAATTAACTCGCTGGGCCAGCGCCGCGACAGCAAAGCAGTTGGCGCTCTGGGCAGGCTGGTCTACAATTCCGATGCATTGATAGCTGACGCGGCTGCGGCGGCCCTGGGCCACATTGCCGGTTCGGACGCCACCAAGGCGCTGGCAGAAGCAAAAAACAAAACGAAGGGCAAATTGCGACTGGTGGTTCTGGATAGTTATCTAAAGTGTGCTGACAGGCTCGCAGCCGAAGGTAAAAGGCGTGAGGCTTCGGCCATTTACAGGCAACTGGCAACCGAGCCTGCACCGATTGGCGCCGCCGCACTGCGAGGTATGGTTACCGTAAGAGGAAGAAGGAGAAGATAAACAAAGATGAATCAGGTTCGCAGGAGACAAGGAAGCCAAGTGGCAAAGAGGCCAGGAGTTCTAATGGCTTATGCACTTGTGACTTACACAGTTATAGGCTGCGCGATGGTCTCGGCGGTCAGGTACGAGGAGCCGGAGAATGAGGCTATCGAGATTGTCATCGATGCCCTTCGCGGCGACGATGAGTCGATGCAGTCCATGGCCATAGCTTTAGTGAGAGAAATGCCGGGACCAGAAGTAACGAGAGCTTTGGTCAGAGAGCTGCCGAATCTTTCCGTCAGGGGACAGGTGCAGTTGCTGTCGGCCCTGGCCGACCGTGGTGACCGGACTGCATTGCCGGCGGTTGTGGCGACTACGAAGGCCAAAGACCAGTCCGTTCGGGTCGCGGCTTTGAAGGCGTTAGGGGGCCTTGGCGATGCTACGAGTGTTTCTCTGTTGGCAGGGACGGCGGCAGCTACCAGAGGTGCGGAACAGAAGGCGGCCCGCGAGAGTCTGTATCGTCTGCGTGGGCCAAAGATTGATGAAACGATTCTTGCAGCAATTCCGCGGGCGCGGCCGAGAGTCAAAGTTGAGCTGATTCGCAGTACAGGCGAGCGCAATATAGCAGCAGGCGTTGAAAGCTTATTGAAAACCGCACAAGACGAGGAAGCAGCAGTCCGACGGGAATCGCTCAAGGTCCTAAAGACCATTGCTGAGCCGAAATACCTGCCGGCATTGGTCGAGCTTCTGACAGGCGTCCAAAGCGGGGCAGCCCTGCGAGAGGCTGAGAAGACTGTAACGGCCGTTGCGCATAAAATCAGCGACAAGAACCGGCAGGCCGAGGCGGTACTGGCAAAGCTACCTTCGGTTAAAGAGGTAACAAGCCGATGCTCTCTGCTGAGAGTTCTTGGCAAGATAGGACAGACAAGCGCTTTAACGGTGCTTCGTGCAGGTCTAAAAGATAAAAACATTACGGTGAAGGAGACGTGTATTCGGGCCCTGGCAGGGTGGCCTACCGCTGAACCGGCGGCTGAGCTGCTGAAAATAGTGCAGGCCGGTAACAATAAGTTACATCGGGCGCTGGCGCTTCGTGGGTTTATCAGGCTGATTGGCCTTGGAAGCGGGCGTCCAGCGGAAGAGACGATTGGTATGTACAGGCAGGCAATGGAGCTGGGAACCAGCGCAAGTGAAAAGAAAATGGTATTGTCGGGGCTGGCAAACGTAAAAGCACTTGCTGCGCTTCAGATGGCTGCTGCTTACCTGGAAAGAAAGAGTTTGCAACAGGAGGCGGAAGTCGCTGTGGTTAAGATAGCTACGGCCATTGCCGGCGGCTATCCAGCCGAGAGTAAGGCTGCGCTGCAGAAGGTTTCTCGAATTTCAAAAAATGATTTCCTGCGCGAGCAGGCACAGAAAGTGATAAATCAGATTAAGGACAAGTAAAAGGCAAAGCCGCAAAAGAGTATAAGTGCGCCGGTAAGTATGCGATTATAATTCGTGATATAAATAGGAGAATATATTGTGGCACGTAAAGTAGCAAAGAAAAACAAGAAATGTTGTTTTCGGTGTACAAGTAATAAAAACACAAGTTTGAAGTCGTGTTTTGTTGTGCTGTTGGTTTTGTTTTTGGGCCTGGCCTCGTGCGCCGGGCCTGTGAGAAGTGAGCTTGTGCAGGAGGCGAAAGCGGAAATTGAGAGGCTCGACCCATTCATGGGAGACTGGCAGGGCAGTTGGAAGTTGGATGACGGAACTGATTCGGGACCACTGGTAGCGCAAGTGATTGCGTTAGGCGAGGGAAGGTATCAAGCCAACCTCCTTGAAGAATTTGACCAGCGCTTCGAGCCGATAGCAGTGCTCCAAGGCCCACACAGAGATGGAGTTGTACGCTTTGCCGGGTCAGGTGAATACTACGGTATAACACTTCAAATAAAGGCGGCTATTGAAGGTAACAAGTTCACAGGGAGTTTTCAGGGGCAGGACGCTGCCGGGAGCATTGCGATGGAAAGGGCGGTTCGGCTTTCACCTACGTTGGGAGAAAAGCCACCAGCCGGTGCGATTGTGCTGTTCAAGGGGAGGAACTTCAAAAAATGGAAGCGTACAGGGAAAAAACCAGGTGAGGATTCGGTGCAATGGAAACTTGTTGATGGCGCTATGGAAGTCAAGCCGGGCGGTGGCTCGATTATAACGAGAAAGGAATTCGCCGATATCAAGCTGCATCTGGAATTCCGCACGCCATTTATGCCCAAAGCACGCGGTCAGGGACGCGGCAACAGCGGGGTGTATCTGCAGGGACGATATGAAGTGCAGGTACTCGACAGCTATGGTCTTGAAGGCCGGGACAACGAATGCGGCGGAATCTACGGGGTGGGGGCGCCCCTTGTAAATATGTGCGCCCCGCCGATGCAATGGCAAACCTATGACATCACGTACCGCGTTCCGCGTTTCGACGGTGCCGGCAAGAGAACCAGAGACGCCCGCATGACGGTAATCCACAACGGTGTGAAAATACAGGATAATAGAAAGGTTTCTAAGGCAACTACTGCGGCCCCGGGTGGGCCTGGCGGCATATACCTGCAGGACCACGGCAATCGCGTGCAGTACCGCAATATCTGGCTGGTTGAATTGCCTGAAGAACGCGCTTCGCGTTGAATGATAATCGATTGAACCCGTAAATAAGGTCTTAAACATAAGGGATTGGAGTAATTGTTGTACATTATGGCTTGAGTTCCCATTTCAGGATCCGCCCAAGGGCGGATAAAAGGGGCTCTCTTTTTTGAGGAGAAATAGTATGAACAATCAGAAAAAAGAAAACAAAAAGAACGGACCAGGGATGTCTCGGCGTGATTTTATGGGTGGTGCTGCCGCTGCAGCCGCATGCTCTATTGGTTTCCCGAGCCTCATCCGGGCCCAGGGACTCAACGAAAAACTCCAGGTGGGATTCATCGCAGCGGGCGGACAGGCGGGGTCCCATACGGGCCAATCCCATGGGGCAGGCCTTCAGTGTGTCGCCTTCGCCGAGGTCGACAAAACCCGATGGAACGGTGTCCACGGCAAGAAAGGCTGGGAGAAGGCGGCCGGGTATACCGATTGGCGAAAAGTCTTCGAAAAGCACGGTAAGGAACTCGATGTGGTTTTCGTGGCGACTCCGGATCACAGCCATTTTGCTCCGTCGATGACCGCCGTTTCCATGGGCATTCACTGCTACACCGAGAAGCCGCTGACCTGGTCGGTTCGCGAGGCGCAGTTGCTGGCAGCCGCCTACGCCAAGAACCCCAAGGTCGTAACCCAGATGGGCAACCAGGGCCACGGGGGTGATGGATGGCGGCGTGCGTACGAATACGTTAAGGCCGGCGCGGTCGGTGAGATCAAGGAATTTCACACCTGGACGAATCGCCCGGTATGGCCCCAGGGCGGCGACCGTCCCGACGGATCCGATCCCATCCCCAATACACTGGACTGGGAAGCGTGGATCGGCCCGGCCAAGATGCGTCCTTACAAGAAGGGAGTCTACCATTCGTTCAACTGGCGGGGCTTTGTCGATTTCGGCTCCGGGGCACTGGGCGATATGGCCTGTCATACCACTGACGGAATCTACGCGATCATGGAACCAGGCTACGCGGCCACCGCCGAGCCGATCATTATGACCGGACCCGTCAAGGATCAATGGCCGGCCGGGATGGTGGTCAAGTGCACCTATCGCGCTAAAGCTGGCCGGCCCGGGTTCACCACCTATTGGTACGAGGGCAAGGATAAAGACGGAAAGCCCTTCATGCCGGACAATCCTGAGGAACTCAAGGTCGACGGGCGCAAACTGCCGAGAACGGGAAATCTGGTCATCGGCACCAAGGGGAAAATGCTGGTAAATGGTGATTACTGGAACAGTGCGATACTGATCCCGGATGCGAGGCGCAAAGAGTTCGGCCGCCCCAAACAACTGCTCGAACGCTCTCCCGGACATCACAAGGAATTCTTCATGGCCTGTAAGGGCGAGAAGCCGCGCAAGTTCAGTCAGTCCAACTTCAGCTACTCCGGTCCCATGACCGCAAACATCCAGCTCGGCAACCTCTGCGCCCGTGCTGGAAAGAAGCTCGTGCTGAACGAAGCTGGGGAGATCATCAGCGACCCGAAGATCAACGACTTGGCCTGGCGCGAGCCCCGCAAGGGTTGGGGACCGCTGGAGATGTAATCAGGGCGGCAATGAATCTTTGCCGGCTTTGGCACAACAAATAGATATGAGTTAGTTGTGGAAAGGTAAGCTGAATATGAAGAAAGAAAAAGACAACCGCAAATCAAGAATTTCCCGGCGTGATTTTATGGGCGGTGCGGCGGTGGTTGCGGCTTTTACGATTGTGCCTCGGCATGTGCTGGGAGGTGCGGGTAATAATCCTCCGAGCGAGAAGCTCAATATAGCCGGTATCGGCGTTGGCGGTCGGGGGGGCGGTGACCTCGGAGAAGTCAGCAGTGAAAACATTGTGGCACTGTGCGATGTGGATTGGAGGCACGCGGCGGGCACATTCAAACGGTACGCGAAAGCCAAGAAGTACCGCGATTTCCGCAAGATGCTGGAGAAAGAAAAGGGTGTCGATGCGGTAGTGGTGGCCACACCGGACCACACGCACGCCGTAGCCACTATGATGGCAATCAAGATGGGCAAGCACGTGTACTGCGAAAAGCCGCTGGCGCACGATATTTTTGAGGTCCGTAAGGTTACCGAGGCGGCCCGGGAGGCCAAGGTCGCCACGCAGCTGGGAAACCAGGGGCAGGCAACTGAAGAGACGCGGCTGGTGTGTGAGTTTATCTGGGATGGCGCAATCGGTCCGGTTCGCGAGGTGCACTCGTGGTGTAACAGGCCAATCTCACCTCGCGGGCTTGAGAGACCTAAAGAGACACCGCCCGTGCCTGAGACGTTAGACTGGGACCTGTGGCTGGGTCCGTCTCCGGAGCGGCCATACCATCCTTGTTATCTGCCGTTTAGCTGGCGAGGCTGGTGGGATTTCGGAACCGGGGTGTTAGGCGATATTGGCTGCCATCAGTTCTCTCCGATTTTCAAGGCCTTGAAGCTGGGTTACCCGACCAGCGTTGAAGCCTGCACCAGCGGCGTCAATTCTGAAACCGCACCTCTGGCATCTATCGTTCGTTATGAGTTCGGCGCCCGGGGCGATTTGCCACCTGTTAAGCTGACCTGGTACGACGGCGGACTAATGCCCGCCCGACCTGCGGAGCTCGAAGACGGTCGGCGCTTCGGAAACGCTGATGATAATCTCTATGTAGGTGACAAAGGTAAGATGCTGGGTCACAGGTTGATACCCGAGTCGAGGATGAAAGAGTACAAAAAGCCGCCGAGAACTCTACCCAGGTCGCCCGGGCATCATAAAGAGTGGATTGAGGCCTGCAAGGGCGGGCCGGCGGCTGGTTCCAATTTCGAAGTAGCAGGGCCGCTGACCGAAGTAATTCTGTTAGGCAATATTGCTGTTCGTATGGGCAAGAAGCTATACGAGAAGGGCCTTAAGTTGTATTACGACGGGCCGAATATGAGGGTTACTAATGTGCCCGAGGCCAATGAATACATCCGCCGTGAGTATCGCAAAGGTTGGACTTTGTGATTGTCCGGGCTTGAGAAGAGCCGGATAAGTATAAAACGTCAGGTGATTAACAGATAAAACGAGGAGTTGAGTTGTGAAAAAGAAAAAGATTCATAGAAGGACACCGGAGTTGTCACGCCGTGATTTTATTGGTGCTGCTGCGGCAGCGGCGGCGTTTACAATTGTCCCGAGGCATGTGCTCGGTGGGCCACGTCATATTCCGCCGAGCGAAAAGCTCAATATTGCGGGCATTGGTGTGGGCGGTCAGGGGGCCGGCGACCTCGGAGCAGTCAGCAGTCAAAACATTGTCGCTCTGTGCGATGTTGACTGGAGGCGCGCAGGGGGTACATTCAGACGCTACCCCAATGCCAGGAGATACCGCGATTTCCGCAAGATGCTGGATAAGGAGGAGAAGAATATCGACGCGGTGGTGGTGGCCACGCCGGACCACATCCACGCCGTTGCCTCCATAATGGCGATCAAGATGGACAAGCATGTGTACTGCGAAAAACCGCTGACACACTCAGTATATGAGGCCCGTAAGGTTGCCGAGGCGGCCCGCAAGCACAAGGTCGCTACGCAGATGGGAAACCAGGGACAGGCATCGGAGCGGACCCGCCTGATGTGCGAATATATCTGGGATGGCGCGATTGGCCCGGTGCGTGAAGTCCACGTATGGACCGACCGGCCTTTGCGGGGACTGAATGCTGTGTATTGGCCCCAGGGTGTTGGCCGGCCCAAGGATACAGAGCAGGTACCTGATTCACTGGACTGGGATTTGTGGTTGGGGCCTGCGCCGCAGCGGCCTTATAGCTTGGCTTATGTGCCGTTTAAGTGGCGCGGCTGGTGGGATTTCGGAACCGGGGCGCTGGGTGATATCGGCTGCCACAGCATAGACCCGATTTTCCGAGCCCTGAAACTGGGACCTCCGACCAGTGTTGAGGCCGCTTCAACGTTAGTCAATACCGAGACATATCCCGTGGCCTCGGTGGTGCATTATCAATTCCCTGCTCGTGGCGATATGCCCCCTGTCAAGCTGACCTGGTACGACGGTGGAATGAGGCCTCAGCGACCTGATGAGCTTGAAGATGGTCGCCGGCTGGGCACGGGCGGCGTACTGTTTGTGGGCGATAAGGGCAAGATGTTAGGCGAGAGACTGATACCGGAATCGAGGATGAAGGAATACAAGAAACCGGCGCAAATGATACCGAGGTCGCCCGGACATCACAAAGAGTGGATTGAGGCCTGCAAGGGCGGTAAGCCGGCAGGCTCTAATTTCGACCACGCCGGGCCGCTGGCCGAAGCAGTCTTACTGGGCAATGTTGCACTGCGTCCGGAATTACAAGAAGAGATGGACCGGACGAAGCTGTTGTGGGATGGGCCGAATTTGAAGATTACGAATGTTCCCGAAGCCAACAAGTTTCTCCGTCGCGAGTACCGCCAGGGCTGGACCTTGTGAGTGCCTGCGTCCAGCCGGAACCGGAGAAGTGTAAGCTGTCGAGCAATCGGCAAGGGTAAGGAGTTGAGCAGTGAAAAAAGAAAAGATTTCCGGCAAGACATCGGAGTTGTCCCGTCGTGAGTTTTTAGGCGGCGCGGCAGCGGCGGCGGTGTTTACGATTGTGCCGCGGCACGTTCTCGGCGGTGCCGGCTGCAGTGCTCCGAGCGAGAAGCTCAATATAGCCGGGATTGGAGTCGGTGGTCGGGGTGCCGCGGACGTAAATGGTGCGGCGAGCGAGAACATCGTTGCCTTGTGCGATGTCGAGGAGAAGCGTGCGGCACAGACCTTTGAGCGATACCCCAAGGCCAAAAAATACAAAGACTTCCGCAAGATGCTTGATGAGATGCACAACAAGATCGACGCGGTGGTCATTGGCACACCCGACCATACACATGCCCCGGCAGGGGTGATGGCGATGAAGCTCGGCAAGCATTGTTACTGCGAGAAACCGCTCACCCACAGCGTGTACGAAGCCCGGTTGATGGCACATATCGCGCTCAAGAATAATCTCGTTACGCAAATGGGAACGCAGATTCACGCCGGCAGCAACTACCGTCGCGTGGTTGAGCTTGTGCAGATGGGTGCCATCGGTACCGTGCGCGAAGTCCATGTATGGCTGGGCGCGAACTTCTCCGGGCCACCTAAACCGATAAACATGTCGCAGCCCGATGCCCCTTCTGACCGGCCAGCGGTGCCGGAGACGCTCGATTGGGACCTGTGGCTGGGGCCTGCATCCTACCGACCTTACCATCCAACTTATGCCCCGTTCGGATGGCGCTACTGGTGGAACTTCGCAAACGGTCAACTGGGGGACTTCTTCTGCCACTACTGCGACCTGGCATTCTGGGCGTTGAAATTGCGGCATCCAATCACCGTGGAAGCCGAAGGGCCGGTCCACCCCGAGAGCGCTGCTCGCTGGACAATCGCCCGACAGGAATACCCAGCCCGCGGCGATCTACCGCCGGTCACATTAACCTGGTACAACGGCGGCGGCTATCCGGCGTTTGTGAAAGAAAACAACGTCCCACAGTGGGGTAACGCAGTGCTGTTCATCGGTTCGGAAGGGATGCTGATTGCCGACTACAACCAACACAAGCTGTTGCCTGAAGAGAAGTTTGCTGACTTCAAGCGGCCCGACCCATACATCCCGGAATCTATTGGCCACCACCGCGAATGGGTCGAGGCCTGCAAGACGGGCGGGCCGACCACATGCAATTTCGACTATTCGGGCACACTGACTGAAGCAGCATTGCTCTGTAATGTAGCGCTGCGCACCGGCAAGAAAATCATCTGGGATGCCAAGAACCTCAAGGCCATCGGCTGCCCGGAAGCTGATGTGTTCATCCGACGTAAATATCGCCAGGGATGGAGCTTGTAAAGTAAAGGAAACCCGAACAGTAACATATTTAATTCACAGGAGAAAAAAATGGATAATGAGACAAAATTTATTGTTGTTCTGCTGGTGGTTGTTTGTTGCAGCTGCTGGTTGCCTAAGGCATGCGCAGCCGATGACGGGCAGGAAAACTGGCGGCTGGGGATGCAGGCGTACACGTTTAATCGCTTTACGTTTTATGAAGCGGTTGATAAGACAAAAGCGCTTGGCATGCGCTACATCGAGGCTTATCCGGGTCAGCGACTCAGCAAGGAAAAACCGGATGTCAGGTTCGACCACAATATGTCGTCGGCGGTAAAGAACGAAGTTATGCAGAAGCTTCGAGAGGCGGGGGTAAAGTTAGTGAACTACGGCGTGGTGGGGCTGCCGAATAACAAGGATGAGTGCCGGAAGGTGTTTAATTTTGCTCGGGAGATGGGGATTGAGACGATTGTGTCGGAGCCGCCGGAGGATGCGTTTGATTTGATAGAGAGGTTGTGCGAGCAGTACAAGATTAACGTGGCCATCCACAATCATCCCAAGCCGTCACATTACTGGAATTCTGATACGGTGCTTAAGGTCTGCCGTGGACGCAGCAAGCGAATTGGAGCTTGTGCGGATACGGGACACTGGCTGCGCTCGGGTCTCAATCCGGTCGAGGAGCTGAAAAAGCTCAGAGGTCGTATCGTAAGCCTGCATTTCAAGGACCTGGATGGTGGACACGATGTGATATGGGGGACAGGGAAATGCGATGTAAAGGCGATGCTGGCTGAGCTTGACCGTCAGAACTTCAAGGGCGTGTTCTCAATCGAGTACGAGCACAACTGGCTAAACTCCATGCCCGAAATCGCCGAATGCGTTCCCTATTTTGAGCGGACCGCCGCCGAACTGGGCCAGACCGATTGGCAATGGATATTCAACGGCAAGGACCTGAGCGGCTGGGACGGTGACACTCGGCTGTGGTCGGTCAAGGATGGGGTCATCCGCGGCGAGACCACAAACGAAAACCCGGCACGGGGCAATACGTTTATCGTCTGGCGCGGGCGCCCGCTGAAAGACTTCGAGCTGAAACTCAAGTTCCGCATCCAGAATGGCAACTCCGGCGTGCAGTACCGCAGCAAAGAGTTCAAAAAGTGGGTTATCTCCGGCTATCAGGCTGAGGTTGAGAACAACCCGGGCAAGGTCGGATTTCTCTACCACGAGGCCGGTCGCGGCTGGCTGGTCAACGTTGGCGACTTCATGGTCATCGATAAGAACGGCAAGAAAAATGTTGTCGGCAAGGTCTCCGACGTTGAGGCCCTTAAGAAGGCCGGATACTACAAGATGAAGGACTGGAATGAGTACACCATCGTTGCTCAGGGCAATCACCTAATGCACTACCTCAATGGCTACCCGACAATAGAGCTGGTTGACAACGACCGGGTGACCGACCCGGCCGATCCCAGAGACCGCAATGGCGCTGCAAGGGAAGGCATCCTGGCGCTTCAGATTCACGCTGGCCCGCCGATGGTCGTTGAGTTCAAGGACATAAGGAAAAGAGACCTGAAGCCGAAATACGGCGACGCTGTCGTGCTTTTCAACGGCAAGGACCTGAACGACTGGGTTGTCAAGGGCGACAAGAAAAAGAGCAAATGGATAGTCGGTGCCGCTGCGATGTCATCCGAGGACCCGAAGCTGCTTGTGGCCAAAGCCGGCGGTCATGAAATGATCAATCTGGCCGGTCGTCATGGCGACAGCCTGGATTTCTACTCCAAAGCCAAGTTCGGCGATTGCCGTATCGAGGTGGAAGTGATGGTGCCGAAAGGCTCCAATTCCGGTGTCTACGTGATGGGTGAATATGAGATACAGGTGCTGGACAGCTGGGGAAGGGTAAGGATGGGCAGCGGCGATATGGGTGCGATTTACGGTGCGTCCCCGCCGCCGGTCAATGCCTGCAAGAGGCCCGGCGAGTGGCAGAAGTATGTGATTGACTTCCTCGCTCCGAAATTCGATGCAAGCGACAGGAAGATTGCCAAAGCCAAATTCCTCAAGGTGGAGCTCAACGGCCAGGTGCTGCATGAGAACCTCGAAATGCCCGGCCCGACGCCGGGCGGCGTTACCGGCAGGGAAGCACCTACCGGCCCGCTTATGTTCCAGGGCAACCACGGCCCGGTAGCGTATCGGAACATAATAGTAAAACCTTTGGCAAAATAGCCATATATCGTAGGGTGGGCACTGCCCACCATCGCTGTATTTTGACGGCGGGAAAATCAGACGCCAGCTTGACGAATTTGACAATGGCGTCAAAATGTAGGAAAATATAGAAGTGCCGAAACCGATGGGTACGGCCAGGGATAAAATTGTAACCTGAGCCGGCGGTATTTGCTTGTAGGACGACTGAAATGGCGTATAATACCCCCTCCCTTCTTGCTTTCGCAAGAAAAGAAGGCAGGGGGGCGGTTGTGTGAAAAGGTCTAAAAAGAATTTGTTAAATTTATGGAGTTCACAGTAGCAATGAGAAGTCTCGGACAGATAGAGGAGGAGGCTAAAAAATGAGTAAGTCAATGGCAAGCAGTCTGCTGGTGCTGTTGGAAATAGCACTGCTGCTCGCCTCTGGCTGCGTCGAACTGACCAGCCAGCGGATTTCGTGGTTCTATGACGCGCCCAAAGATGAGCTGCGTATCCTGATTCACTACGACGGCATCCATGACTCAGGCGATGACACGCACGACGAGGGCGTCAAGCAGCTCCGCGAATTTGTCAAGAACGGCGATGTGATGTTTCAGTGTTGGATATGGCACATCGAAATGGCAGACTTTCGCAGGCAGCTTCAGGACGCAAATACCAAACCGCTGGAAAAAGATTGGGCCCGGCTGGTCACATCTATCAAGATCGAACAGGTCGGATATTACCGAGAACCGGACGGTCGGATGGGCGCAGCCCAGCTCGTAACCATCACCGAAGCGAAGGCCTTTATCCGCAAACTCAATGCTGAGATAAGCAGGGAGATCCTGGAAGATGAAATCGACTGGAATGATGTAACGGGTGCCGATTGGCCGCTGGAAGCTGAAACGGCCCGTACGCAGGAACGTATGCAGGCTGCGGCGAAGAACCGCCATCAGTGGCTCACACTCGACGGGCATGCCCTGCGGTTCACGCTGCCAGTGCACCCGGACGAGTGGCTCCGTCTGAAGGGCATGATTTTAGTCGAGCGAGTCAAGGCGCTCGCCGAAGCTCTCGAGAAAGCCGCCGATGATGAGAAGATAACGCTTATTAACAGCTTTGTGCAGGAGAGGAGCTCGGTACTGGTTTCTTACATCGAGTCGTCGGACCGGGTCACGTTCGTGCTGGGCCTGCCGAAGATACCAAGCACGTTGCGCACGAAGCTGCAAGATGAGTATGAGCCGAGCCTTGAGAACGTGGTGGTCGAGACGGTAAAAGTAGACCTCGATAAGGCGCTGGCGGAGATGCTGCTCGATAAGGACGCCAAGCCGTCAGCACTGCTTTCAGCCGTCCGAAGTTTCGGCCCACCGGAAGAACAGGTTCGAGCGCTGATGGCTACGGCCCAGAATGGTGACGATAAACAGAAGAAAGCTGCGATCGAGCGGCTGGCGTCGTGGGCCAAACGGTGGAACCGTGACCACGGGGTGCCCAAAGCACCTAAGATGCGCGACAAACTCGAAGACTATATAGCGGCGTGGAAGAAGTGGTACGGACAGATGCGGCAGTACCCCATATTCAAGGAAAAAGATGACGCTGCGGAAGCGCAATAGAGGACAGATGACGGAGGACATAGGACGGACAACGGTTTCAATTGATTATTGATATCCTAAAAAGAAAAAATAGCATAAGAGTTGATAATTCGTTTGTTAATTTTATGGAGTTAACAGGAGTACAATGAGTAATCAAAGAATGAAAAAAGAAATAGACAGACGCAGTTTCCTGCATTCTGCTGCTGCGGCAGGTGCGGGTTTGGTGTTTTCACCGATGGTCGTGGGCCAGGCAGTTGGCGGCACAAAGGGAGATGATATAAACATAGCACTGCTCGGCTGCGGGGCCCAGGGACAGATCTTGATGAATGTCTGCCGAAACATACCCGGCATTCGCTTTAAGGCGGTCTGCGATATCTGGACCGCTTATAATCAAAGACGAGTTTCGCGGCTGCTGAAAAGATACGGCTACGAGCACAATACCTATGTGGACTACAAGGAGATGCTCGATAAGGAGAAGGACCTCGACGCGGTGATAATTGCTACACCCGACTTTTGGCACGCTGACCACGCCGTTGCTTGTCTGAAGGCCGGTCTGCACGTCTATTGCGAAAAAGAGATGTCCAATACTCTGGAAGGGGCCAGGCGGATGATGCAGGCCGCAAAGGAAACGCGCACGCTGCTGCAGATTGGCCATCAGCGCCGCAGCAATCCACGGTATATACACTGCTACGAGAAGCTGATCAAAGGGGCGAAGCTGTTAGGCCGAATTACCACGGTCAACGGACAGTGGAACCGCAGTAAGGCGGCGTGCGAAGACTTAGGCTGGCCGAAAAAATACCCAGTAGAGCAGGCAACCCTTGAAAAATACGGTTTCAAGTCGATGCAGCAGTTCCGGAACTGGCGGTGGTATAAGGGATTGGGAGGCGGCCCCATCGTTGACCTCGGCTCGCACCAGATTGATATTTATAGCTGGTTCCTCGAAGCAAATCCGAAATCGGTAATAGCCAGCGGGGGCATCGATTACTGGAAGGGACACGAGTGGTATGACACTGTGATGGTCATTTATGAGTATGAAACCAAGGAGGGAGTTGCCCGCGCATTTTACCAGACGATAACCACCAACAGCAGCCAGGGATATTTTGAAAGCTTTATGGGTGATGAGGGGACGTTAGCTATATCGGAGGCCGCAGCGAGAGGCAGCGTCTATCGGGAACCGGCAGCACCTGATTGGGACAAATGGGTCAAGATGGGTTACTTGGGCGAACCACCAAAGGAGGAAGAGGATGCCGAAACTGATGCGGTTCTGGATGTGCGCGAGACGGTACCGGTTGCGGAGTACAAGATCCCGGTGACAATGGATAAGCCGTACCATCAGCCGCACCTCGAGAATTTCTTCGATGCCGTTCGCGGCAAGACGAAACTCAGTTGCCCCGCGGAAGTCGGATACGAGACGGCTGTCACCGTACTGAAGGTCAATGAAGCGGTGGAAGCGCGACGTCTCCTGAACTTCAAGCCGGGGGAATTTAAGGTTTAGAGCGTATCTGGTAACTCGTGAATCGAGCCTGAAATTAGCCACGAATTAACACGAACGAACACGAATATCAAACTAAAAGTGAATAGATGAATTAGTAAAAATTTGTGAAAATTTGTGGCAAAAAAATTAAAAAGGATTGGCCGTACGTTGAGAAAAGGATTGATAATAACAGCCGTTTGCTGCTGGCTGGTTTTGGTCTTATCTGCCTTTGCCGATACCGGCCAGAAAAAGATAGGCGATATCAGTGACGGCAGCCGAGCCACCCCCGTTCATCTTGTTGACCTATTTGTTGCCGACCCAGTTGACGAGGAAAAAGTTGTAAAGGTCACTCCCGATGACGACCCACTTTTGCCTTTTTCGACGCGCCGGACCTGCTGTGAGTGTCACATCTATGAGCACAACTACGACGTAATCAGTAAAGGCTGGCATTTTAATGCGGTCGATGCGAATGTTGCTCCTGGCCGGAAGGGGCAGCCGTGGATTTTTGTTGACGCCGGCACCTGTACGCAGATTCCTCTCTCTTACCGTCCCTGGCCGGGCACTTTCAAACCTGAACAACTTGGGCAAACAGCTTTTAAGTTTACTCAGCTTTTTGGCAGGCACATGCCTGGCGGCGGTGTGGGAGAACTTGATACTGATAAATCCGACGAGATTATGCGCCAGGAGGTATCGGGTAAGCTGGAAATTAATTGCCTGAGTTGTCATAATGCTCATCCGGGACAAGACCAGGCTGAATACGCTGCGCAAATAGCTCGCCAGAATTTTCGCTGGGCTGCGGCTGCCGCCTGCGAATTCGGTTCCGTTAAAGGCATCGCAGCTGCGCAGCCCGACACCTACGACCCCTTAATGGACGATGCGATAGCTACAACGTATCGCGAAAACACGTTTGACCACCAGAAAAAAGTCCTCTTTAACATTGTCAGAAAGGTGCCTAACGAGCGGTGCTATTTCTGCCATTCCAACCTGGACCTGGGTGAGCACGGCTCGGAAAAGTGGGCGGCAGACGAGGATGTGCATTTAGCTGCAGGATTGACCTGTGTTGATTGCCACCGCAACGGCCTGGACCATAACATTATCCGCGGATATGAGGGCGAAGACGTAGCATCGAAGAACCCATTAGCAGCTTCTGCGACTTGTGAAGGCTGCCACGCGGAGGGACGTTTGGGTGCACCTGTGCCTGAGCATCCGGGCATCCCGCCGATTCACTTTGAGAAAGTCACCTGCACGGCCTGTCATTCCGGCCCCTGGCCCAGCCAAAAGACTTATCGCGGCAAGACCTCGCGGGCGCACGGATTGGGGACTCATAACGTCAATAAATCGGATGAGGCCTTACCGCATATTGTCTATCCTGTCTTTGCTAAGCAGGGGGGCATCGGTGCTGCATATTATGGATATTTGGTGTCTTTCAGGTTGGACGGGAAAATTGCTCCTCATAAGCTCATCTGGCCTGCCTTTTGGGGAACTCTGAAAGACCAAAAGGTTACTCCGGTTACTTTGGAAATCGTGAAGCGAACTGCCCGTAGAGTTATTGGCAGAAGGATGCTTCTACCTTCCGGGGATTGGCCGGCGCTGACAGCGGAGCACATTGCCAAAACCCTGGATTTGTTGAAAAAGACGGTTGAAGGTGAACCTGTTTATATCTGCGGCGGCAAACTCTACCGTCTTGATGATTCGGGGCAGCTTCGCGAGCCGGAAGAGCACCCGGCTGCGCAGCCATATCTTTGGCCCATCGCTCACAATGTCAGGCCGGCTGCCCAGTCATTAGGCGTTCGCCGCTGTGAGGATTGCCATTCGACGGATGGCCCTTTCTTTTTCGGTGAGGTTGCTGTCGATACTCCTGTTGTTTCGGAACGAGATTCGGTCAAAAAAATGGTCGAATTCCAGGGCATCGACGCTTTTTATGCGTGGGCGTTTGCTTTTTCATTCGTATTCCGACCATTCCTGAAGGTTGTTGCTCTCGGCTCGTGTGGGCTTATTGGTGTGGTTTTGTTGTTGTATGGGCTTAAGGCCCTGGCCTGTGTTGTGAAGGCACTGGCTGAGGGAGATTAGTCTCGATTTAGCATTGGTGGGCAAAAAAACACTGCCCACCCTACAATTGCTGTGTTGTGAAGGCACTGGCCGAGGGAGATTAGTCTCGATTTAGCATTGGTGGGCAAAAAAGCACTGCCCACCCTACAATTGCTCGATGCTCGATAAAAACGAGGGATGAGAGATATGTTTCGGACGCTTTCGATAATCGGTTTTGTAGTTTGTTTTGCGGGCATTGCCGTGTGCTGTGTGGCTTCGCCGTGCAAGGGATGCGGGCTCTCGCCCGGGCAGATATTGAGAAGACTCATCCATCTTTTTACATTGCTTTTCGTGGAACAGCGGCTAAGCCCGGTGGGGGTTCTCAGGAAGCTGGTTTATCTGCTGGCATTACTTTGCTTTGTGGTATTAGCGGTCACCAGTTTTTATCCGGTGCTGGTCCTGGGCGAGGCAATTTGCGGCTATTGGCTGATGCTGCACGCTACCTTTGCGCCGGTCTTTGCAGTTTGTCTGGCAATTTTGGCTGTGATGTGGGCATCGCATTGCCGTTTCACCGGGAGCGATTGGCCGTGGCTGCAGCGTTTGATTCGGCGTGTTATTTTAGCCAAGACAGTCAGCGAAAAGACGGTTTGTGAAAGCTCTGGTCTGGGGCGGAAGATAACCTTTTGGCTGATTGTGGTATTAGCTTTGCCGTTAATCATTTCGATTGTTTCGAGCATGTTTCCACTTTTCGGAACTCATTGGCAGGAATTGCTTTTAGATACGCATCGTTACAGCGCATTGGCACTGGCATTAGCTGTAATTGTGCATACCTACTTGATGATCCGAACTCAAATGAAAGAATAATGGCCCCCGCCGGTTGCTTCGCAACGCGAAGCTGCGGGGGGCTGGAAAGGAGAAAGAGCCGATGCAAAAGGTAAAAGTAGCTGTGGTGGGGCTCGGGTTTGGAGCCGAGTTTATTCCTATTTATCAAAGACATCCTGATGCTGAATGCTACGCTATTTGCCAGAGAACGGAAGACCACCTCAAGGAGATTGGTGAGCAATTTGGAATCGAAAGACGGTTCACCAAATTTGAAGACCTTTTAAGTATCGACGAATTAGACGCTATCCACGTCGTTTCGCCTATAGCCGAGCATGCCCGGATGTCATTAGCGTCTCTAAACGCGGGCAAACATACCGCCTGTACGGTTCCAATGGCTACCACCAAAGAAGACTGCCTTGCAATTGCAAAGGCACGGAAAAAAAGCGGCAAAGTATATATGATGATGGAAACGGCTGTATATACACGAGAGTTCCTCTATGCAAAAGAGCTGGTTGAAACAGGCAAGTTGGGCAAGATTCAGTTCTTAAGGGGCTCTCATCAGCAAAATATGGGATTGCCGGGTTGGCCGGATTACTGGTACGGCTTCCCCCCGATGCACTATGCGACCCACGCTGTCAGTCCACTGCTCTGCCTTGCGAAAAAGTTAGTGGAGTCAGTTGTTTGTTATGGCTCAGGAGTAATTCAAGAAGACTATATCAAGCGCTATAATTCGCCTTTTGCAATTGAAACCGCTATCCTGAAACTGGCCGATTCCGACCTTGCCTGCGAGGTAACGAGGTCGCTCTTTGACACAATTCGACAGTACAGGGAAAGTTTCGACGTGTACGGCACAAAACTTTCGTTTGAATGGGAGCAGATTGCCGGTGAAGGGCCGGTGATTTACTCCGGCTATGAAGATGCCAAGAGGGTAGAGGTTCCGGATTATGGGCGCTTGCTGCCAAAGGAGATAGCTCCATTCACAGGACACGGCGTCTATGACGAAGAGCACGAGCACACTTCGTTTATTCAAGGTGCAGGACACGGCGGCTCCCATCCCCATCTGACTCACGAGTTTATTCGTGCGATTATCGAAAGCCGAGCCTCTGCGGTCGATGCAAAAACTGCCGCAAACTGGACAATGGCAGGGATATGCGCCCACGAGTCAGCGTTGAATGATGGCAAGAGAATTGAAATCCCTCAGGCAGACTAATTTTTTAAGTAGTTCGACATTTTAAGCGGGAATGTTATACTGCGTAAATACCCGGCGGCGTGCCGGGATAACATAATCGAGATAGTTTATTTAGGAGAACGAATTATGAGTAATGGAGTACTGCCAGATTACGTACGTATGGCCAAGCCGAATCCGATGGAGAATCGGGCGCCCTGGTACAAAAACACGGCACCGACATACGCCGGAATCTTTCTCTGGTTTGTCTTTTGGAACAAGATGGCCAGCGGGGGGACGGACACGCCGGGCGGTGTGCTGGGCCAGGGTCTTGGCGTGGCCTTACTTGGGCTGGTTGTTGCCGCCTTGCTATGCCACTTTCTGTTTTATCTGGTTCCCGGTCTTTTCGGGATGAAGACGGGTCTGCCGCTGTATGTCGTTGGGACCTCGACGTATGGCGTGCAAGGTGGGTTTTTGATGCCGGGCTTTCTGATGGGAGTGCTGCAATTCGGGTGGCTCGGGGTAAACGCCTATTTTTCATCGATGGCATTGGCGCCGCTTTTTGGCGGTAGTACGACAGCCCAGATAATCATCGCCGTCATTTGGGCGGCCATGGCAGCGTTTGTGGGCTTGAAAGGCATCCAATACGTTGCCAAAGTAGCTACTTTTCTTCCTCTAATTCCGTTAGTCATATTGGTGATAATGATAGCGAAAACTATTGGTGGAATAGGAGACTTCGAGGCAGAGAAGCTTGTAGCGGCTGGTGTTACGGAGGGCGGCCCGATTGTTGGCTTGAGTGTTTTTGGCGTAATTGCCCTGTGCATAACGTATATCGTGGGATTCTTTGCCACAGCCGGAGCAGCGGGTGTGGACTTCGGGATGAACAACAAGGACGAGAAAAACGTCCAGATGGGCGGCCTGGTAGGCATCGCTCTGGCCACTATCGTTGCCGGCGGAGGAGCTATCCTGATAGCAGCGGGCGCTTTCGGTAAAGGCCTCGGGGCAGGGCTCGACACAGCAGATATAGGTTTTATGAGCACTATCATGGGCTCAGATGGCGCCGGTAAGGCCATGGGGGTGTTGCTGGCGGTTGCAGCCTTCCCACCGGCCTGCTTCTCGTCGTTCATAGCGGCGAACAGCTTCAAGACGACCTTGCCAAAGGTAAATCCCTTCATCTCGGTTGGCGTCGGAACTGCTGTAAGTATTTTCCTTGCCGTGACGGGTTTGGCAGAAGACGTTCTGGGCGTTTTCACGATTATCGGTGCTTCGTTTGGTCCGGTCTGTGGTGCAATGATGGTTGATTACCTGATGGCAGGTAAGAAGTGGGCGGGTCCTCGTGCCGGTTGGAACCTGGCGGGGTGGATTTCCTGGGTTGTTGGCTTTATCGTTGGAATGCTGCCCTTAGTGAGCAGTGTCAAAATTCCTGCGGCGCCGCTGGCGGCATTTATTGTCGGTGGCGTGCTCTATTATGTACTTGCCAAGGCAGGGCTTGAGTCAAAAGTGCTCACGATGGCTGCGGCTCCGGCCGAGGGTGCGAGTCAAGAGGCGCCCCCCGCCGAGACCAAGGGCGTGTGATTTTGCTTTATCTTCGTGGATTTGTTACTAAAGCAGGGATTCGGGAGTGCCGGATCCCTGCCATTTTAGGGCCGTTTGAGGGGGAAAGGCGGGTGTACTGCCATATTTTGGCGGCCATTTTGGGCACGCTCTATCTTAGCGATCGTGCTCAACATGAGGAAAAAGAAGGGGAATTCCTTGCTTAGAAGGCTTTTCTGAAATTTTAATGGCGGCTTGACAATACCGCGTAAATAAAGTAGGATTAAGAAAGCTACTGATGCTGGTATGCGTGGTTTTCTGAAAAGTAACAGTTCTGTGAGTCAGATAGAATTTTGGAATTTTGAGGTTAAATAGAAATGAGAAAAAAAGGTCTTAATTCAGTTGTGAAGGTTTCTGTCTGCGTTTTGATAGCGATGGGTTTATTGGTTGCTACCTCGTGCAGACAATCCGAGGAGGAGGCTACATCTAAGGCGCCAGAAGAGGAAACCGGCCCGAATGTCCTTGTTGTGTCAGTGGAACCCGTCAACGAACCGGCAAAAAGTGTTTTAGAGCCCCCGGTTTCAGAACCACCCGAAGTGACGAAAGTGACCCCACCTACAACAAAGGAGATTGAGAAGGTTCCGGAGCCCGTCAACGAAGATGCGAACGCACCCGAGGGGGTGCCAATACTCATTAAGCTTCCCAAGCCGATGTTCGTTGGCACGCCGCAGGATACCAAGGTGCCGAACCTTGAGAAACCACGGGGCAAGCGGCGGCCGCCATTCTATGCCCCGGTCGGGGTAAAAAATGTTGCCTTTGAAAAACCAGTGAGCAGCAGCGACGAAGAGCCGATTATCGGCGAGATAGAAATGATAACCGACGGTGACAAGGAGGCGGCTGACGGCAGTTATGTTGAGTTAGGTCCTTTTCGGCAAGACATCACTATCGACCTCGAGGCGGAGTATGAGATATACGCCATTTTGTGCTGGCACTACCATAAGCAGGCGCGGGTTTATTTTGATGTGGTGGTGCAGGTTGCCGATGACCCTGATTTTATTACGAATGTCACTACCATGTTCAACAACGACATTGACAACTCTGCTGGTTTAGGTGTCGGCAAAAATAAGCACTATACCGAGACCGCTGAGGGCAGGCTTATCGACGCCAAGGGTGTCCGGGGTCGATATATCCGCCTATACAGCCAGGGCAATAACAGCAACGACTTAAACCACTATATCGAAGTGGAAGTTTTCGGCAAGCCGACAGGATGAAATGGCGAAAAAATGCCTCGTCCTAATTTTGGCCGCGACAATTGCGGGTATTGCTCTGCGTCTGCCGCAGTTGAAACAGCGTCCCATGCATGGTGACGAGGCCGTCCATGCTTTCAAGTTTGGGGAGCTTCTGGAGATCGGTTCCTATCGCTATGACCCCAATGAATACCACGGCCCGACGCTAAACTACCTTACTTTGATTCCCGCCTGGGCCGGCCGAACCCAAAAATTCGCGGACCTGAACGAAACAATATTACGTATTGTGCCCGTTTTCTTCGGTGTGCTACTGGTGTTGCTGCTTTTACTAATGGCCGATGGCCTGGGGCGGATCACTTCGGTTTGCGCTGCCGTATTGACCGCTATCTCACCGGCTATGGTTTTTTACAGCCGGTACTACATTCAGGAAATGCTGCTTGTTTGTTTCACATTTGGGGTGATTGTTTCCGGCTACAGGTATACGAGAAGTAAAAATATTTGGTGGGCTTTACTGACCGGGATATTCCTGGGTCTGTGTCATGCGACGAAGGAAACATGTATCATTGCCTTTGGTTCAATGCTGTTGGCTCTCTTGCTTACGCTTTTGATGAGAGACCGGCAAAGCGGTTCGGTCTTAAATACAGTTAAAACCGTGAATCCCTGCCATCTTGTTACAGGCCTTGTAGCTGCTGTGGTAGTTTCGGGCCTGTTTTTCTCTTCTTTTTTCTCTAATCCCACAGGTATCTTGGATTCCTTTCGAACTTATGCGACCTATTTGAATCGGGCCGGCCAAAACCAACTGCATATTCACCCATGGTATTATTACCTGAAGATACTCCTCTATTACAAATACGGTCCGGGGCCTTTCTGGAGCTTCTGGAGCGAAGCACTTATTGTTCTCCTGGCCGTGGTTGGTTTCATAGTTGCGATAAGGGGAAAAGGCTTGGCCGGTGTTAATTTCCATCTGCTCAGGTTTATTGCCTTTTACACGCTGGTAATGACTGTGGCGTATTCTATAATCCCGTATAAAACTCCCTGGTGCCTGTTAGGCTTCCTGCACGGTATGATTTTACTGGCTGGTATTGGGGCTGTAGCAGTGGTAAAGCGAGCACCAAACGTTTTGCTGAAGCTGCTCAAGTTCTTATCATATCCACCTGCTCGCTTGCTCGGGGGGCCAAAGCTGGCGCCAACCGTCTTGGCGCGAGTGCTTATCGGCATACTGCTGGTTGCCGGTGGAGCGCACCTGGCCTGGCAGGGGTACTTAGGCAGTTACAAGTTCTACGCAGACAGTCGCAATCCTTATGTTTACGCTCATCCGACTACGGATGTGTATACAATAACCGAGCGACTGGAGGAATTGGCTAAGGTGCATCCGGATGGCCATGCAATGCAGATTCAGGTTATCTGCCCCGGTGGTGATTATTGGCCCCTGCCCTGGTACTTGCGTTCTTTCACTAAGGTCTTGTGGTGGACCAAGATTGACGAGAACATAATGCCTGCTCCTGTCATTATCGCCTCTCCAAGTGTGGAGCCGGAGCTAATCGGGTACTTTGATTTGCCGCCCCCGGGGAAAAAGGACTTATACATACCTCTTTTCGATACGTATATAGAACTGCGTCCGCAAGTAGAGTTACGCGGGTATGTAACGAAAGATTTGTGGGACAGTTACGAGCAACATCAGTTAGAGCTGGAATCATTGCAAAGCCAGGGTGAAAAATGACTCAGGCACAAGGAGAAACTCGCTTTGTCAAGAGCGATTGGGATTCAATCACTGGAATCCGGCGGTTTTCCCATGAGGCTATGGCGACGACTTTTGAGGTCATCATCCTACATGAGGATGCCCGCTATGCCGAACAAGCGGCCTGGGCCGCTTTCGACAGGCTTGAGAAGCTTGAGCAGGACCTGAGCCGATTTATAGAGAACAGTGACATCTCCCGAATCAACAACCTTGCTGCCGGCCGGTCCCTGCGGGTTGGCCTGGGCACGTTCGACTGTCTGCAGCGAAGCCGCCGTATTAATGCCGAAACCAACGGGGCTTTTGATATTACCGTTGGGTCTCTGCTGAAGTGTTGGCTCAGCAAAGATAAAAACCTGCGCAGGCCTTCTGAGGAGGAGCTAAATCTTGCCCGTCAGCGCACCGGCATGGGCCTTTTGAAATTGGACGAATCCCAATACACGGTGGAGCTGCTAAGGGACGGCGTGCAAATTGACCTCGGCGGCATCGGCAAGGGCTACGCAATTGACCGGATGGCTGAGCTGCTGCGTGACTGGAGTATTGATGTCGCTCTGATTCATGGGGGCTACAGTTCGGTTTTGGGCGTTGGCACACCATCCGGGACACAAGGCTGGCCCGTGACTTTAAGCAATCCCGTCCCGACCTGTCGGGATAAACAAACCCTGGCCCGGCTTTGTTTGAAAAACCAGGCTGTGAGCGGCTCAGGTTTGCAAAAAGGTCAGCATATAATCGACCCACGTACGGCCCGGCCGGTTGAGGGCAGATGTGCTGCCTGGGCTTGTGCAACCGAGGCCGCAACAGCGGACGCCCTATCAACCGCCTTTATGGTTATGAGCCCGGATGAGGTCAAGCAATACTGCTTGCGCCATCACGAGGTGCAGGCTATGCTGATACTAAAAGAGCGGGGTAAAAAGGCACAAGAAGACAAAATTTTGCACTTTGGCCTCTGGTAGAAAGGTGAATTACTTTTCGTAACCGTTCACAGGGTAGGTTTCATGGGAGGTAACAAAAATGGAGTCGGTCGTTGCCCATGGACAAGGTAAAAGCGGGTGGCTGGCTGTGGTTGTGTGGGCCGTGTGCGGATTGACGGTCGCACTTTCTGCGACGCAAACTCAGGCAAAGGATGATGCGATTCAGGCCGTTATTCAACAGGCCGGTAATGCCGACAACGATAAGCTGCGTTTGGACTATTTAAGAAAACTCCAGAAACAACCAGGCTTGGATGAATCTCTCAAGGAAGACCTCGCGAAGCTCATCACCCAGATAGACCGCTGGTTGCACGAAGAACGATTGAATTATTTTGGCCGAGAGGTAAGCCGCGAGAAGGACTTTGATTTCCAGATTCCCGAGAGTTCTCAGCTTTATCCGCTGACGTGGCTGTATCGTGGCAGGATGGTCATCTGGTACACGATGGAGTCCGGCGGCGTCTGGAGCATTGCCCAGAGACGACGTGAATTCTTTGACATAGCACGGGCGTTTTTTGAGAAAGCCGCCCGGGCATTTCCCGAAAACAAGGTCGTCCGGATGTATCTTGGTCATCCCACCGGCCCGTACAAGCACTACGAGGCTGTGTCGGGCGCACCTGAGTGGGCCGTTTATCAGCGCGAGGGACTGGAACGTCTGGTCGATATAATCGAGTGGTGGATTGACAACCGCATGCAGGAAAACGGGGAATACGGCGGCGGATGGGGCGACGACTGTGAAATGTGGCGGTGGTGGGCGCCAGTACTCATCGGATTCGATAGCCCAAAGATTACGCGGGCACAAGCGCGGTTTTCCGCAGCGCTGATGGCCCAGCCGCACATGAAGCTTGGTTACACAACCCGTATGACCGATGTAGAACATACGGCCGAAGATTCCGCCGACGTCATAACACCCATGATGCACCTTGACCCGGACAATGACCTCTGGCGCAAGCGTGCGCTTCGCCTGGCCGAACTAATGGAGGTGCTCTGGACCGGTCGAAACGAACGTGGTTTCCTGCAGTTCAAAAGCACCTATTTCACCGTAAACAAGGTCGACACAAATCCAAAGCGCGCTTGCGACACCGTATACCATCCGAGGGCAGTTCAACCGACTCTGCTTTACTGGCAGCGGACGGGCGACGTGAATCTGACGAGGCTCTTTGCCGCATGGATGGATACTTGGGTTGATGCCGCAGCACGGACTGAACGTGGTAAGCCCGCGGGCATTCTCCCTACGGCAATCCACTGGCCCGATGGCAGGGTCGGAGGTTTGGGAGCTGACTGGTGGGACCCCAGGAATCACGGTGAATACACACTGTACCTTTACCCAAGCGCGATGAGCCTGATGACCCATACGCTGTTATTGACCCATCACATCACAGGTAAGGCCAAATACCTCGAACCAATCCGTTCCATGGCAAATACTCGCCTCAAGTATCTCAGGGCGCCGCCGAAGAAGCAGCCAGCTCCCGGCACTGAAGCCTGGTGCGCTTCAAAACTTGGCAGCATATCGAGTGTAATCGCTAAATACAGGTTCCTGACAGGTAACACCGAGTTTGACGAGCTCATAGCCAAGGAGAGATCGCCGTATGTGCGTTTTCGGCTGCATGGTGATCTCGGCTCGCTGGTCTCGGCGCTTCGCAATAACGCTGAAGCGTTACGGGTCAACTTTGAAGGTTACACCAGCGAAGTCCGCTATACCGACCGCGTCCTGCGGTTCCCAGCGTTGTTTGGAAAGAACGGGATACTGTCCGAGCCCGTTGTAACGATTCACACCCCGAACCCATCGTTGCTTTATTCAACGGTAACCGGCGATCCGGGTAGTGCCGGATACTTCCCACTCAACGCGGTCCGCTGGCTGACACCGCCTCGTAACATTGCCGCGTTAGTCACCGAATCGGGAAGCAACCAATTTACAGCAGAGCTGTTCCACTTTGGCGAGGAAAAACGCTCGATGTCAGCTGAATTCTACTTACTCAACCCAGGTAAGTATACACTTACCATCGCAAGCAAGAATGGCGGAGGACAAAAGTTGTTAGCAACCGATGAATTTGTGGTGGAAGGCCGTAGTCCTTGGGACTCCTTACGGAGGACACGCGTTTTTTTCGAACTGCCGCCGCGCAAGCCGTGCGTGTTACACATCTGTTGCCGTTAGAGAGGCCCACCTTCCCGCCGCCCCGACTCGCGTCGGAAGACGCGGGGGCCGGCAAAAATTCGAAATTTCTCCTGTTCGGCTTGGGCCGGGTGATGGCGCCAAGAGAGGTCGGGCGTACGACTTAGGGAGAATGATCCTTATTCTGATTGGGCCATGGAGGCAGGTTTGGTATCTTAGTGAACTAAAGACTCTCAATAGCACGGTTAAGAGTCTTGACCAGCGAGGAAACTTTGCGGTATTTCCTTTTTACTGGAGGCGATATGAGCCACAGCAAGGAGTGACGATGCAGTAAAATGGTGGGCAATGCCCACCCTACGCGGGTGAAGCGAGAGGTGAAAGGTTCAAAATAGTTATGGTTTCGAGATGAATTTGGTAATACAATGCCCTTGGAAGGTCTCAAAAAACACTTTATTAAGCATCGTAAATGAGAATATCGGGTTGTTATGATATGTTCTGTGCCAACAGGTCAATTATTAGGAGGCTTTGCTATGTCAAAACAGCATATAAGCAGGCGACATTTTCTTGCTGCAACAGCAACAACTGCTGCTATCACCATTGTGCCGAGGCACGTCCTGGGAGGGTCGCGGAATAACCCGCCCAGCGAGAAACTCAATATCGCCGGTATTGGTGTCGGGGGTATGGGTAAACACAATCTGCGGCAGCTTGAGAGCGAAAATATCGTGGCCTTGTGCGACGTGGACCATGACTACGCGGCCGAAACGTTCAAGAGGTACCCCAAAGCAAAGGTCTATAACGACTTCCGGAAAATGCTGGACAAGCAGAAAGACATCGATGCCGTGGTGATTGCAACTCCGGACCATACACACGCGGTAATCTCCATGGAAGCGATGCGGAGGGGGAAACACGTTTACTGTCAGAAGCCGCTGACACACGACGTCTATGAGTCGCGTATGCTGGCAAAAACAGCGAAAGAGACCGGTGTAACCACGCAAATGGGAATTCAGGGGCATTCGGGTGAGGGTATCCGGCTGATTTGTGAGTGGATTTGGAACGGTGCCATCGGTGAGGTCCGCGAGGTAGATGCCTGGTGCAGCTTGTCTTATTATCCCTTTGGCCATACGTGGTGGAGTTCCAAGTGGAGCCGACGTCCCAAGGAAAGGCCGCCAGTTCCGCCAACGTTGGATTGGGACCTCTGGATAGGTCCCGCGCCCGAGCGTCCTTATCATCCGGCATACCATCCGGGGGTGTGGCGCTGCTGGTGGGATTTCGGCTGCGGGATGATGGGAGACCGAGGTGCCCATACTCTGGATACGGTCTTTTGGGCACTAAAACTGGGAGCACCGAGAAGTGTGGAGGCCACCTCACTGGACCTGAATCCAGATACGCATCCGGTGGCATCTATCGTGATCTACCGATTTCCGGCACGGGGTGATTTGCCGCCGGTCAAACTGACGTGGTATGACGGTCTTCGCCCACCACGGCCTATAGAACTCGAAGACGGCAGGCGTTTGGGCAATGTGGAGGGCGGTGCGCTTTTCAAAGGCAGCAGGGGCAAGCTGATGGCCGGCGTTTATGGAGAAGGGGCTCGACTGATACCTGAGAGCAGGATGAAAGAGTACAAACAACCCCCGAAAACCATCCCAAGAGTAAAAGGCTCCCATGAGCAGGATTGGGTGCGCGCCTGCAAGGGTGGCCGACCGGCGGGGGCAGATTTTGAGTATTCCGGCCTTTTGACCGAAGTATGTTTGCTTGGAAATGTGGCCAGGCGAGTTGATGCCAGGATCGAATGGGACGCAGATAACATGAAGGTAACGAATCTGCCCGAGGCCGACAAATACATTCGCACTAAGTATCGCCAAGGTTGGAGCTTATAAGTGAACTAACGCTGCGTCTTGTGGAAAATTTGATTACGAGTACCATTATGGAAGGAAAACACTTTCTCAAAGTTGGTATTAGTATCTCCCTCAGTGTCTTATTTAGCATCGGTGTATTTGCTGCGGAGAAGAAACGCCCCAATGACTGGATAAGAACAGGTGCACTCGGCCCAAAACCCAAACGCATCACAGATGCACTTCCATTGTCTGACCAAAGCAATCAGGGGCATTGGAAGAAGTATGAATTGATGAGCGATGAATTTGACGGCTCAGAACTTGACAGCGATAAGTGGTTTCCTACAAACCCCAGGTGGTTAGGGAGGCAGCCAGCCTATTTCTATTCTGGCAACGTCAGTGTAACTAACGGCAAGCTACATCTCATGATGAAGAAGCAGGAAGTCCCTGAGATGCCGAAAGATAAGGGGTACCACACCTACACATCTGCTGCTGTTCAAAGCAAAACCAGGGTCAAATACGGATATTTTGAAGTCAAGTGCAAACCTATGAAGTCTCATGGTTCAAGCTCTTTCTGGTTTTATGACAGTACACCGGACGTGTGGACAGAAATCGATGTATTTGAAATTGGTGGAGGTGCTCCTGGATTCGAGCGGAAGTACAACATGAATGTACATGTCTTTAGAACGCCTACCGAGAAGAAGCATTGGTCGATGCACGGAGTATGGGTTGCGCCATCAAATCTTGCAGATGATTATCATGTCTATGGCTTGGAGTGGGATAAGGAAAAGATTAAATGGTATTTTGACGGAGTGCTTGTCAGGTGGGTGGAAAATACACACTGGCATCAGCCTCTGACTTTGAATTTCGACAGTGAAACTATGCCTAATTGGTTTGGACTTCCCAAAGACAGCGACCTGCCATCCACCTACAGCATTGAATACGTGAGGGCCTGGAAGAAAGAGGCAGTGGCATGGGCTTCCAGCCCATGGAAACACGGCCAGGATGGCCGTGCCACGCCCACCTATGAGATCTACCCGGCCACTGTTGATTCCCAGGAAGAATTTGAACGTATGGCAAATTCGCTTAAGCCGGGCGATGAGCTGGTCCTGCACGGGGGAGTCTATTCGCAAAACGGCCGTCGGGCTGTTACCGCCAAAGGCACCGCCACCAAACCCATTATTATCCGAGCAGCAAAAGGCGAAAAACCCCTGCTCACCCGTCCAGCCGACAACATCGATAAGCACAATAACATCGAGTTTGTCAATTGTTCCCATCTCATCATTCGAGGACTCATATTCAAAGGCGGCAGCTCCGGTGTCAGGTTTATCCGAGGACACCACATCACGTTTGAAGAGTGCGAAATCTTCGAAACCGGCAACAATGCACTCACAATGAACAGCGGAAATTGTGATGCCTTTATAATTCGCAGGAACCATATTCATCACACAGGATTAAGCGCTTCCGGTCATACTGAGGGAGAAGGTATGTATATCGGTGTCCATAACGGCTCGCGTATAACCACCAATACACTGGTAGAAGGCAATTATATTCATCACTTGCGGAGCACGAGCAATGGTGGAAATGATGGTATTGAAATCAAGTTCGGCTCTTATGGGAACACCGTCCGCGATAACGTCATCCACGATACGAACATCGGCCGGCAATATCCCGGAATTTTCGTATACGGCGGCGGTAAAGGAGTCAACATCGTTGAGGGAAACGTCATCTGGAATGCCGGCGAAGGAATCCAGGTGGTTTCTGATGCTGTTGTGCGAAACAACATCATTTTCAATTGTTCGGTAACCGGAATCACGGCAGCTCCTCATGCCGCGGTGCCCAAAATGCGGAATGTTAAGATTGTTAATAATACTATTGTGAATCATCCCGGAGGTGTCCGGATTCGCTGGTCCAGGGCAAGTAATATGGTTTTCGCTAATAACGCCATCTATTGTCCTGGCTCCACGGCGATTGATGCATCAGGAATCGGCAACGGTACCTTCAGCGCCAATTATGTTGAGGGCCGTTTGGCTGGTGTGAAAATCGATAATTCTTGTTTCTATGATGGCGGAAACATATCCGTGGCTTTTGTGGGGCCTAACAAAAAGGACTATTGGCTTAGGCCAGGCTCAGTGCTAATCAATCACGCTAATCCGGATTTCGTTCCAAAGCTGGATTTCAACCGTGCTGCCAGAAAGCATCCGTTCGATGTTGGTGCTTATGAATCCGAAGGGCACACAAAGAATCCAGGCTGGCGGGTACGAGCCGGATTCAAGACAAATCACTGACCATACGTGAAATATGTCCTATCAGCAAGACTGATAGCCATTTGACCAGCTCAATAATACACGTCATCGTTATTGTACAGGTCTTTCCAGGTTACACTGTCTGGGTCATAGCTGTTGTCCCTATCTTCAGCTTCGTGCAGATGGTCAAGGATTCTATTCACTACCCTCCGTATGGCCCTGGTATTTTCACAGATCTCCTCAAGAGTTTGGGTGCTTTTTTCATGTTTTTGTGAATCTTCTTCTGATGTCATTTCAGAATGATAACGTGATAGAAGTATTTAAGGTTTTATGTGTTAAAAAATAATAGAAGCAAAATATGTTTTGAAGTGATTGAATACGGGAGGGCCTGCCACTGGGCCCTCCCCATATCAGGCAATCAGAGCCAAACCAGGCAGATCCAAGAGTATTTCTTTTCTCAGGGATTCGCCCGTAGCGAACTTTTTGACCTGTAAGGCAATTAAGCCCGCAGTTGCTGTTGGATTATAAACAATTGAACGTGCAGAACATGGTAATCTCTCCGCTTCGTCATTGCTGTAGAGGTTTTCGTCGTAAAAATCAGCTTCATCGATGTTGGTGGGATGGATCGCATAAATTCGAGCAAATTCTGCTCCCATACGAGCATCAATTAGCAATGGTATCTTCTGATTGAGTTTGGCTCTTTTCCAGACATTTTGCCGGCAGGTCATATTGTCGACAGTAATTATTACTACGCCTTTTAGCTCGACTTTTGCCATTTTTTAGGCTGCTAAATGATGGAGAAAGAATACATTGGCGCAAGAAATAGACTCCTGCCGATGCTTATTATTGTTAAAGATAATAAGTTCGGAAGGGAGTCTATTATGCTTACTATTCCATCGGCGGCAGAACAACTTTTCCTCCAGTTTTCTATAACATTTACTCAGCCAACTTTCCAGCGAATTCTTCCGCTGGCAATCGGAGATGTCCTGACGATGGGCCGAAGAACAGTTACGGCAGTTCTGTGGACCATCCGGACAGTAATTAATGGCCATGGGGAGGCTATATTGCCAGACCAAAAATTGACATTTGAAGGGTCAGAGTGGCTCTGGGTGCTATCGTAGCTGTATAGTCGCTTCTGGCAAGGTCTCGTTTTTTATGATACTCAAGGCGTGAAATTAAGTGATATTAAGAAAGATGCAGCAAAAATTCATGAGATGTTGATAGATGTCTGTGACCGACATCTAAAAATCCTTTAGGGGTACTCCAGTGATGGATGAGTCGGGATGGTGAATCGCGCGTAAATGGGCACCAGGACAGGTTGGTCAGGGGGAATATATCGCAGAATCGCTCTGGCCAATACTTCGCCCAGGAACCGCCTGGCCAGACACTACAGGCGACTGCTTTGGTGCATGAAGCTTATATTCGGCTGGTAGAGACGGAGAGTCAAAATTGGAACAGCCGCCACCATTTCTACCGACGTTGAACAACTGGTATGTCTACCCTTCTGCGCAGGATTTTATGGATTGGCGACGCCGGGAGAAGGCAAGGCTGCTTTCCAATTGATTACGTCATTGCCATAATCAGTCGACACCTTACGAGCAAGCGATTTGCCAAGCCCATCCGCCTCTTCCGGCCACAAATCCACGCCGCCAGGACAATCCTCAGGATGTGAACCATCACTGTAATTGACCCTGTCAATGCGGATATAATAACGCGTGCCAAGCTC
>JAUXAB010000121.1 GCA_030615025.1 Phycisphaerae bacterium
ATAAATCATGACCGCCCCAATACCTGCTAAAACTATGCCTATAAAACCGGCTGAAAAAGTTTCAATTCGACCATGTCCGTATGGGTGGCTCTCATCGGGCTGCTTTGAGCCGAAGTGAATACCTAACAAAACGGCAATATCTGTAGTCATATCGGAAAGCGAATGAATCCCATCATTAACAAGAGCCATCGACCCTGCAAAAAGACCGACCCCTACCTTCACAGCAGAAAGAACAATGTTACCTGCGATGCTCAAATTTGTAACAAATCTTATTTTCTTATTCGCCAGTTTGATTTTTTGATTGTGCATTTTTTCAGCCCGGTATTTCTTTGCGAATATTCAAAACCGCATCGATATATCTTTGAGCAGTACGCTGGTCTTTTGCTTCGACTATAACCCTCATTACCGGCTCGGTATTACTGGCTCGCAGGTGCAGCCAGCCATCGTCAAAATCGAATCGGCAGCCATCGGTGGTGTCAAGCTTCGCATCGGCGAAGGTCTCTTTCGCCGAATCTAAGATTTGCCTGGCTTCTGACTTCTCTGCAGCGAATTTGTCTTTACTCATATAGTAACCGCCGATTTCACTGACCAGTTCACTTATGGTTTTCCCTGTCTCTGCCATTAATTGCAGGACAAGAGCAATGCCCACAAGGCTGTCGCGGATCGGACTTACTCGCAAATCAATTACACCGCCGCTGCCTTCTCCGCCAATGATGCAATTGTGTTCGAGCATTGCCGCAGCGACATTGGCCTCGCCGACGGCGGTGCGGATAACCTGACCGCCGGCCTCTTCGGCAATATCGTCGAGCATTCGCGAGGTTGAAAGATTCGTTGCTGCTTCACCGGTTTTCTTGCTAAAAATATACTTCGCTGCCAGAGCAAGGGTATACTCTTCGCCGATATAAGTTCCGGTTTCGTCAACAATTGCCAGTCTGTCAGCGTCAGGGTCCTGGGCAAAGCCGATTTCGGCTCGCTTGGTTTTTACTGCTTCACAAAGGCTGGTTAAGTTTTCAGCGGTAGGCTCAGGTGCATGAGCAAAGACGCCGGTGGGTTCATCATTTATCGCAGAGACTACGCAGCCAAGCTCGGCGAGCAGCTTTTTCGTGACCCGCCCCCCTGCTCCGTTGACACTGTCCAGAACGACCTTGAATTTTTTTGCACCGATTACCTCTTTGTCAACGATTGCCAAAACCTTAGTGATGTGAATGGTATCAGTCTGTTCATTAGAAGTTACCTGGCCGCAATTAGATGAATCTACGAGAGCAAAATGTTTATCGTAGAAACATTGCTTGATTTGCTCTGCTGCGTCGGGCGGCGGAGCAATGCCATTGTCGAGCAGCAATTTTATACCATTGTATTGGGCCGGATTGTGCGAAGCGGTGACGACTACTCCACCACTGCAGCCGAGTTCTCTTACCATAATGCCTACGCCGGGCGTGGTTACAAGCCCTAAATCAATTACGTCAACTCCCACTTTACACAATCCTTCTGTAACGGCAGATTTCAGCATTTGGCCGCTGGGTCGAGAATCCCTGCCGATGCACACCGACAATCTCTCCTTTTTGCCGACATCTTTTTTTCTTAAGAATGTGCCGAAGGCACAGCCGTACTCCGTGGCAATAGAAGCTGTGAGGTTCTCGCCGACGATACCTCTCATACCGCTGATACTTATTATTAATTGTTCAGCCATACAGAAAACTCCGTTCGGCCCCCATCTGACACGCCACGAGCATCAAGTATCGAGTATCAAGCATCGAGTATCGAGCATCGAGAATCAGTCCAGCTTGCAGACATAAATTTCATTTACAAAATCAAGCTTGCCGAGCTCCTCTGTGACTTTCGTCTCTGGCTCCTTATCGAGACTGACGGCAAGCATAGCTTTTTGCTCTGCCGGCTTCTGTCCTACACCCATCGTACAGATATTGATGTTATGCCTGCCGCAGACAGTTCCGACAGCGCCGATGACGCCGGGCTTATCGTCGTTAAAGATGACCAGAACCGCCCCCTGCGGTGTCATTTCTATGTTGAAGCCGTCAATTTCGATGATACGCGGCAAAGTGCCGCCGAAGACTGAACCGGTTACAGTGCGTGTAACCTTATCGGTGACGACTTTGGCGCTGAAACTTGCGGCTACATCCTTGGCCTTGGTATTTTTCGTCTCATCGATGCTTATGCCGCGTTCTTTAGCAAGGACAGGGACATTGACCATATTCAGAGGCATCTCAAAATGCCGGCCCAATAAGCCGATTGCAAAGTGAAGAGTAACCGGTTCGACAGCCATTTCGGCAATCGAGCCGCGATATTGGACCTCGACATCCTTAATATGGCCCGGTGCAATGATACTGACGAGTGTGCCAATTCGCCGGGCAAGTTCAGCATACCGGCTCACAATTGGCGGTATGACTCCCGCGATAGATGGGGCGTTAAGTGCGTTCCTGACCGGGCCGCCCTTAATGGCATCGACAAGGATTTGAGCAGCTTCAACAGCAACATCGATTTGGGCTTCTCTGGTGCTGGCACCTAAATGGGGTGTAACGAGGCAATTCTCGAACTCAGTGAAGCGCGTATTTTCCGGCGGCTCCGTAGGGTAAACGTCCAGAGCGGCACCGGCAATACGCTTTTCGGCAAGTGCTTTATAGAGTGCGTCTTCGTTGATAATTCCGCCCCGCGCGGTGTTGATCAATCGGACGGTGGGTTTCATCATTTTGATCTGTTCGGCATCAATCATATTCAGCGTTTGCTCATTTCTCGGTACGTGGACGGTAATATAATCCGCTTCTTTGAAGATTCCTTCGAGGCTGTCGGTTATTTCAACACCGAATTTTTCTGCCTCGGTGGGTGCGGCAAACGGGTCATAGCCGAGGACCTTCATATTGAAGCCCTTTGCCATTTTTGCCACAGCCATTCCGATTCTGCCTAAGCCAATCACGCCGAGGATTTTGTTGCTTAGCTGGTTGCCCATATATTTCTTTCTGTCCCAGGTGCCGGATTTTAGGCTGTTGCAGGCTGGGACAACATTTCGGCTCATTGAAAGAATCAAAGCCATTGTGTGTTCTGCGGCACTGAGCGTATTGCCGCCCGGCGTATTCATAACGAGGATTCCTTTCCTGGTGGCTTCCGGGATGTCGATATTATCTACGCCGACACCAGCTCGGGCGATTGCCTTTAGCTTACCGGGATTGGCTAAGACTTTAGCGGTAACCTTTGTACCGCTTCGAATGATGAGGCCATCATGTTCACCGATAATCTTAGCTAATTCCTCTTCGCCTATACCGGCTTTAACGACAGCTTCAACACCGTCTGTCGAATTGAGTAAGTCAATACCCTGCTGTGCAAGTTTGTCTGTAATCAAGACTCTAATCATTGCTAATCTCCAAAAAACTTTTTACTTCTCAAATTTCGCATTCACATTGTAGCCGGACTTCCAAAAAATAGCAAGCATTGAAAACTTACGACCCGCCCCTCGCAGCGTAGCGAAGACCCCAGAATGTCTTTATCTGGGGTCCAAAAAATCGTAGCGTAGCGAAGATTCCGGGCTTGACCCGGAACCCCAATAGTCAATAGTAAACAGTAAATCTGCCCTGAGCGCAGTCGAAAGCCTTCTACCCGTCGTTGCGAGCACCACTGGCTTCACCATGGCCGACCTGCTCAGCCGACGGACAAAGCCGCAATCCCTTTATTCCCGGTTTTTTAGTTATTCTCTATTTTGATTTGTACATCAGTTATTCGGCCCGGCCTCAATGATATATTTTCAAATGTTACCCAGGTATAGGGACAAGTTTTGAATTGGAATTCCCTGATTTGATCTAATCTCAAATCTCCAAACGATAGAGACATTTTCCGTTCATGCTTGTCAATTCTGAATTCACCTTCAGAAGATTCTGGAAGATGCCTTTCACCGATAAGGTCAATAGCGACTGTCTTTTCCGCCATTTCGGTTAGACCTGAAAAGACGTGTGAAACTTCTATCCCAAGTTTACCTTTCCGCATGTAAGGCTTGTGGAACTTAACTCCCTTGTCTTGGCCGCTTGTCACTTTGGTTTTTGGATTATATGTCGCTTTCGTTACCCACTCGCCCACGGCAGCTCCAATCCTTAGTTGACTCGTTTCTTTATCACCGTCCAGGACGCATGTCATAACACAAACATCAAGAAATATCCGGCCATCCTTACCAAAATACGGCTGTTGTATTCGATAAATTTTCCCTTCCGGTAAGTCCCAGGAATCAAAGCTATAAGACGATTGGTCGGTCTTGGCGCGAAAGAAGAATCGGTATTGTTTTAATTCATCATCAATGGTTGTTTCAGAGTCATCAATTACAAAAGGGGCCTCATCAAACATCTCCCCGTTGGGTTTCCACCATTTTACGGGGCTGCCTGAATCTTCGGTGATTGCTATCAACTCGACAACAGTATTATCAGATAATACGGCTGAAAACCGAGAATCCTGTATTTCATACGAACTGACCACTATTACACCAAGCGGTGAACACTCACCCGCGCTGAAATTGTCCCAAAAATCCGATGTCATCCCATCACAACATTGCAAAAGAAAATCTTTCATATAGTTCACTTTGTTTTTCAGTATCTCATCCTCTCTTATCCAGTCGTGAAGACAGGCGCTTATTTCTTCAACAAACAAGGCTGCATAAACCTCCGCTTTATCTTCCTCCAGTGCCGATGTGGCATAAGCAGTAACAAAACCAGTCTTCGGATGAAACGGTTTATTCGAATTAGATTCATCCCATTTAAACTTTCTTCCTCCTTTGCCGTACTTGAAATCCTTGCTGTTGAGTTTAGCCCAATCCGGGTCTTTGTAATATATATTCCTGTTGAACTTTGCTTCGATCATGTGATACAACTCATGGTGGACAGTTTTTTGGGAATAGATGTTACCACACGCAGCATAATCATAATAAACGGCTTTGCCCCCGGGGTCGGGGAAACCACCGGCGGAATACCCCCAGGATGACAGCTCCTTGCAAACAACAATCCGTTTGACCCCGGCCTTTTGCAGAAATGTTTTGGGATATTTATTCAACTCCTGTTGTAAAATCTTCAAAAATTTCAGCACTTTTGTATACTCTGATTTTGTTGCGAGCTTATATTTAAATCTTCCCCACGTAAACATAGGGCGTTTCCTGTAACAAATGCGAACAGAATGTCTGTCTGCAATCTGTGAAACAATAGAATCGATCTCATTTTTTGTTTGTACGAAATCCGGGTCTGACAACAAATCAGCATTTGAGCCGTCTGCACTATTTAGCAGACTGCTGCAGCCTGCTATAAAAACCATAAACAACATTAACAGACTTAATACGAACCTGTGTTGCATCTGCTTATCCCGATATAGTCCTTTATTATCCAGTCATTACAGTACGAACATATCATTAGCATCTTATAGTGGTTTAATATTTTTGGGCAAGAAAAAACGAAGCGACACTTCATACATTTAGAGCTTATCCGAATAACCGGGTCGTTATGAGGCCGAGTCCCGATATATCGGGAAGGCCAAGGCGGCAGGCCAAAAATGCTCGGAGGCGTGGTTTTCTCCACGTTGAGAACGTTTTTGGCCGACAACGCAGGCATCGGGCTTTGCAGCCGGCCGCAATAGAGCGGGTT